>CAZOIX010000252.1:0-6141 GCA_964579685.1 uncultured Mycobacterium sp. | reverse complement strand
GGCGTCTACGTCGCCTATTCGATCGCCCAGTTCGTCGGCGGGGTGATGCTCGACCGCCTCAATCCGCGCTGGATTCTCGGAGTCTCCTCGCTGATCGCCGCGATCGGTTGCGTGCTACTCGCCAACGCGTCAAGCATGAGTGTGACCGTCACCGGACGCGTGATCCTGGGGATCGGGCTGTCCACCAGCTTCCTCGGAGCCATCTACCTCGCCAGGATCTGGTTCCCTCCCCAACGTTTCGCCGTGATGTCCTCCGTTTCCCAGCTAGCGACGAACGTGGTCTTGGCCGTCATGCTGATCGGCCTGTCCGTCACCGAGACCATCCCGCCACTGCACACAGCGATGATCGGGATGGCCGTCGGTTACATCGTGCTCGGAATCGCCATTCTGCTGATGGTGTGCCGGCCTGCGGGACCAGGCATCACCACGCAGAGTGAGGGCGATATCGGAGTCGCCGAGCAGTTGCGTACGGTGGTGGGAGTGCGGCAATTCTGGTTGGGGACAGCGTTTTTCGCGAGTGTCTTTGGCGTCCTCATCGCCTGGAACGACCTGTGGGGCATCATGAACCAAAGGGCGTACGGGCGCACTCTCGAGATGGCGACGATGTTGACGTCCACGAGCGCCATCGCCGCCGGTGCTGGTGGCCTGCTCCTCGGCTGGATTTCCGACCGGCTCGGCAAACGATCGCGGATCACCCAGATCGCCATCTGGCTGCTCACGTTCACCATGGCCATGGTGTTGTTCCTGCCGCGCCTGCCCATCTCCGGGGTGTTCGTTCTCCTGTTCGTCTTCGGTTTCCTCCTTGGCAGCAACATCCTCGGTTTCGCGCAGATCGGGCAGCACATCCCCGACAACGCCCAGGCCACCGCGTTCGGATTGATGACGAGCGTCGGCTTCCTCACCGGTGCGGCGCTGGACTACGTCATCGGCGTTCGCGTGGGTGAGGCTCCACCCGTCGGCACCGACATCGCGATCAGCCACTACCAGGGGGCGTTGATTCCACTGCTTGTGGTACTCGCCGTCGGCGCATTGTGTGCATTTGCATTGAAGGATCGCACGCCGACGGTCGATCCGCTGCCGCGTCAAATCGCAAAGGAAGGAGTCAATTAATGGACGACGTGAAGTTTCTCCTGCATGCCGTTGAGGTGTCCAAACGATCAGTCCGCGAGGGCAATCACCCGTTCGGGTCGGTCCTCGTCGACGGCGATGGCAACGTCCTGTTGGAGCAGACGAACATCGAAGTGACCGAGGCGGATTGCACCGGCCACGCCGAAACGGCCCTGATGCGGCACGCGTCAAAGCAGTACGACAAGGACTTCCTGGCCACGTGCACCCTCTACACCACCGCGGAGCCCTGTTCGATGTGCGCCGGGGCGATGTACTGGGGCAACGTCAGACGCCTCGTGTACGGCATCACGGAAAAGCAGTTGCTCGCTGAAACCGGCGATGACCCGAGGAACCCGACGCTGAGCCTCGACTGCCGAACAGTTTTCGGAGCGGGCCAGAAGAAGATCGAGGTCGTCGGGCCGGTCCCAGAAGTCGCCGAAGCGGTACTGGAGCCGCACAAGAACTACTGGACGCAACAGAGCTGACACCGCCCCAGCGCGTAGTGTGCACTCAGATCGCCAATCGCACCGATTTCAGGCGATTTCGCGATCTGAGCGCACACTGGACGACCTCCGCGCTGGCTCCTCAACCGCGTTCGGCCGCAGTGATCTCGTCGTCGTCCTCCCAGAGCAGCAGTTGCCGCACCGCCGGGCGGGAACCGTAGGGCCGCAACATCGTGCTGGCCGGTCGCGGCCGGACACGCAGCGGCCACCAGAACCAGCGCCCGAGAAGCACCGCGATCGACGGCGTCATGAACGAGCGCACGATCAGGGTGTCGAACAGCAGGCCGAGGGCGATCGTTGTGCCGATCTGGCCCAGCACGATCAGATCGCTGTACACGAAGGACGCCATGGTGAACGCGAATACCAATCCGGCGGCGGTGACCACCCCACCGCTTCCCGCCATGGCCCGGATGATGCCGGTGTTCAATCCGGCCCCGATCTCTTCTTTGAATCGGGATATCAGCAACAGGTTGTAGTCCGAACCCACTGCCAGCAGAAGGATGATGGCAATGGGAATGATGACCCAGTACAACTGGATACCCAGGATGTGCTGCCACACCAGAATCGACAGTCCCAGTGAGGCGCCGAGCGACAGCGCCACGGTGCCGACGATGACCAGCGCGGCAATCAGGCTTCGGGTGATGAACATCATGATGAGCAGGATGAGGCTGAGTGCTGAGATGGCGACGATCATCAGGTCGTACTTCGCGCCTTCCTGAATGTCTTTGTATGTCGCCGCTACGCCGCCGATATAGATGTGGGAGCCCGCCAACGGGGTTCCCTTGACGGCTTCCTCCGCCGAGTGCCTGATTGCGTCGATATGCGAAATGCCCTGCGGGGTAGCGGGATCGGTGTCATGAGTGATGATCATCCTTGCCGCTTTGCCATCGGGCGAGAGGAACAGCTTCAACCCACGCTGGAACTCGGCATTGTCGAACACTTCGGGTGGAACGTAGAACGAGTCGTCGGTCTTCGACGCATCGAACGCCGCTCCAAGGGCGGTCGAGTTCTGCAACGCCGCCGCGTTCTGGCTGTAGATGCCCGACAGCGTCGCGTAGTTGGTCATGATCAGATCGCGATTGGTCATCTGACTGGCGATCTGGGGTGGGATCAGGTTGAGCAACTGCGGCTGAATAGCGTCCAGCTTATCCAGGCTACTCGTGACACTGGCCAACTGGTCGGTGAGCGCATTGATGCCGTCAAGCGCGTCGAACAACGAACGTATTGCCCAGCAGATTGGAATGTCGTAACAGTGTGGCTCCCAATAGAAGTAGTTGCGTAGTGGGCGGAACATGTCGTCGAAGTTGGCGATCTTGTCGCGCAGGTCGTGTGTCACATCAACGGTTTTGTGGAACGCCTCGACCTGCTCGTGGGTCGCAGCGTTCGCCTGCGCCTGCAACGTCGCTTGTTGCCGCAATATGCCGATTGTCTTGTCGATCTCATCGACCTGCTTGAGCAGGTCATTGGCGCGGTCCTGCTGATAGCCGAGATTCTGTATCTGACCGGCACTTTGGGCGCTGATCTGAAAGGGAATCGACGTGTGGTCCAGTGGCGTACCCAACGGGCGAGTGATCGACTGTACCTGAGCGATGCCCGGCGTGTGGAAGACGGCTTTCGCCACACGTTCCAACAGGATCATATCGGTGGGATTGCGCAGATCGTGGTCCGCCTGGATCATCAGGAGCTCGGGATTGAGCCGTGCCTTCGAGAAGTGCCGCTCCGCCGCGGCGTACCCGATATTGGACGGCGCGCGGTCGGGCAGGTAGACGCTGATATCGAAACTGGTCTTGTAGCCCGGCAGCGCCAGTAGTCCTACCGCGGCCACCGCCAACGAGGCGACGAGAATGGGTCCGGGCCACCGAACGATCGCTGTGCCGATTCGGCGCCATCCCCTGGTCCGCGCTTGGCGTTTCGGCTCCAATAGACCGAAGCCGCCGCCGATGGTGATCACGGCAGGCGTCAGCGTGAGTGCCGCCAGCAACGCCACCAGCACGCCGATGGCAGCAGGAACACCGAGGCTGTGGAAATAGGGCAACCGGGTGAAGGTCAGACAGAAGAGCGCGCCGGCGATGGTCAGACCCGACCCCAGAATGACATGGGAGGTCCCCCGATACATGTTGTAGTACGCGGTTTCTCGATCAATGCCGTTTCCGCGGTCTTCGTGGTAACGCCCCAGGAGGAAGATCGCGTAGTCGGTGCCCGCCGCGATGACCAGCAGGGTGAGGATGTTCGTCGCGTATGTCGACAGACCGATGATCCCGGTGTTGCCCAAGAAGGCGACAACGCCGCGAGCTGCCGCCATTTCGATGAGGACCGTGAACAGGACGAGGATCATGGTGAGCACTGACCGGTAGACGAGCAGCAGCATCACCGCGATCACCAGGATCGTCAGAATAGTGACCTTCGTACTACCTTCGTTGCCCACTTCGAATTGGTCGGCGATCTGAGGCGCCGCGCCTGTGACGTAGGCTTTGATGCCCGGCGGGGCGGGCGTGTTGTCGACGATCTCGCGAACCGCATCAACGGATGCGATGGATTGCGCTTCGCCCTGATCGCCGGTCAGGAACACCTGGACGTAGGCCGCCTTGCCGTCCGAACTCTGCGAACCCGCCGCCGTCAGCGGGTCTCCCCAGAAGTCCTGGACGTGCTCAACGTGCTTGTGGTCCTCCTCGACACGCTGGATCAGTGTGTCGTAGTACGCATGTGCGTCGGCCCCAAGCGGTTCATCGCCTTCCAGCACGATCATTGCCGCGCTGTCGGAGTCGAATTCTCTGAAGACCTCGCCGATTCTCTTGAACGCCTGCAGCGACGGCGAGTCCGGTGAGCTCATCGCGACGTTGTGTTCTTCGCCGACGACCTCCAACTGCGGGACCAGGGCGTTCGTGATCCCCGCAATGACCAGCCAGAACAGCACGATCGGCACCGCGAGTCGACGTATCCACTTCGCGCTGCGGTCGGTCAGCGAAGGCCGCGACTCTTGATGGGTGGTCATCCCGACTTGTCCAGACAGAAGGTGTAGGCGTTCATGGTGTTGACAACCCTCTCGTCCTTGACCACGTCGTCGATGACGATGCGGCAGCCGAGGGAATCGCTGTCGCCCTGGGCCATGACGTTGACAAGCACTGCCGTCTGAGTCGTCGTGATGTCATACCTCCACGGGAGGGCCACATTCTCGGCGCGCTGAGGCTGGGCGTCGACGTCCAGATAGTTGATGGTCGCTACGGCGCCGGGCGGACCGAACACCTCGAGGACGACGTGCTTGGGGTTGAACGGCACGATCTCGTCCGAAAGAGCCTCGGCAGTCGAGGTGTCGTGATTTGAGCCGAATATTCCGTGCAGGCGGAATACGGCGTACCCCGCCACAGCAACCACCACCACTGCGACGATGAGCATCCAGCCTCGACCTAGAAGGCGAGAAACTGAAAACCCCTGCACCCGTCAGCCTTTCGATACCCATGACACGAGGGTCGGACTGTGAACCGACCCTAATTCAGTCAGGCCGTATGTCAACCTTGTTGACAGTACGGTACGGTACCGGACGGCACAAGCCATACCGCCCGCCCTCTGAGTCCAGCGGCGCCATTCTCAGCTGTCCCGGCGGGTGAGGCTGGGAATCATCACGTCGTCGACGAGTGATTGCACCGTGCGCCGGGTCGGTGGCCGCAACGAAAAAATCGACCGGAAGATGAGGTAACCGGGCAGTACGTCCCAGAGGTCCTCTGGGACGGCGGCGGCGGCGATCTCACCTCGTTCGACAGCCTGGCCCAAGATGTGCGTGAACAGGGCTTTACGCTGATCGAGGAATTGCTGCTGCATGACGTCGTTGAGCGCGGGGTTGCGCGATACCTCGACCATCACCGCTCGCATGGTGCCGGCGTGCGTGCGCGCCTGATCGCAGATCACCTCCCCGAGCTGCAGCAGATCGCCGCGCAGGGTGCCGGTCTCGGGGGCTACGGCGACCTGACAGACGCCTTGTATGAAGGCCGCCAACACCAGTTCGGCCTTCGTCGGCCACCGCCGATACACGGTGGCCTTGCTGGCGCGCGCCCTCGCGGCGACCGCATCCACGGTCAACCCGTCATAGCCCTCTTCCTGCAGCAGCCGCAACGTCACAGCCAGCAGCTCGGTCTCCCGCGGCGACCACTGCGGGGACTCCACAACGCGGGCGGCACTCCGGGTCATCGCAACAGCCTAGAGCGTGTCACCCCGCATCACACGAACTCGTTGAGATCACCGCACAGGTTCACGAACCCGGCGGCCCCTGGTCATGACGCCATACCCGAAGTTGGGCGAGGGCGGCGGCGGAGACCCAGTGCGGCCGCGCCGACGCATCCCGCCGCGGTTCTGATGAGGCTGTTCATGCCAAACTCCTGCCTAACCACCGAGCACGCTGGGCCCTGACCCTGCCTGGTCGGCCAAAGTCATTGCGGGACAGCGGATAGCTTAGGGGCGGTACCCATGAATGGGCTGTCTGGATGTTATGAAGCGGTCTACCAGCGCTTCGCCGATGCGATGGGTGCCATCACCAAAC
>CAZOIX010000251.1:0-6155 GCA_964579685.1 uncultured Mycobacterium sp. | reverse complement strand
GTTAGTGTCCGTGGACCCGGCTACGCTCCGACTGCTGGTGGGTGGGCCGAGCGGGTCAGCGCCCGTCGCGGCCGTTGATGATGAGGTCGCGGATCTCGGCGAAGTGCTCTTCGACGGACCTAAAGTGTTCGTCGACAGACCTGAAGTTGCCGCGAGTCTCCCGTCGCAGCTCTGAAAGCTCGTTCCTGACGGCCGCCAAGTGCTCCCTGGTCTCCTGCTGGTGCCCCGCGACTTTCTCCCCGAGCGCGTTGATCGCCTCGCGAGTCGCGTCGGTCTTGATTTCCAGTGCCGCGACACGCGCCTCGGTACCACCCGCTGACGTCATGTGCCGATAGTAGCGGGGTATTTACCTGCTATGCGGCGTCAATTCCGGGGGGCGCCGAGGAGGATTTTCAGCACGGGCGAGGGGCCCTCAGTTGAAGGGAATGTCGTTGGTGCCCTTGGATTCCTGATACTGCACCGACAGCTTCGCATAGACGTCGCGGATCCGCCGGTCCTGCTCTCGCAACTGAGTGCGTAGCGGCTCGGGTTCGGAATCGACCAGGTCGCGGATCGATTGGCAGGTCCAGAACGCATTGGTGCGCCGGTATCCGCCGTCCTCGACCCCGAACACCTCTTTGAGGATCTTCAGGTCGTGCGGGATCCCGAAGGCGTCGCGTGAATCCTCGTAGGTGAAGAAGTAGTAGAAGTTGTCGAAACCCGCCCAGGTGATCGCCGACAGGCACAGCGGGCACGGCTCATGGGTGGACAGAAAGATCAGCTCCTGCGTCGGAGGCCGACCCGATAGCTCGTAGAACTGGTTCAGCGTGCTGATCTCACCGTGTAACAACGGGTTGTCGGTCTCACTGTTCGTACCGGCGAGAACCAGCGACATGTCGGACTTGCGCAGCAGCGCGGCCCCGAACACCTTGTTGCCTGCCGCGACGCCACGCTCGGTCATCGGCAGGACGTCGTTCTCCATGACGTCGAGCAGGCGAGAGGCCACGGTCGAGGCTGCCATGGCGTCACCCTAGCGCGGCCGGCGGCCCATCACATGGTCTAGATGCAGTCGGAGCACACCAATCGGTCACCGGACTGCAGCGCAAGCCGGTTGCGGTGCTGCACCAGGAAGCAACTCGAGCAGGTGAACTCGTTGGCCTGCTTGGGGATCACGCGAACGGTGAGTTCTTCACCCGACAGATCGGCGTCGGGCAGGTCGATCGCGTCGACCGCATCCCCGTCGTCGACCTCGAGCACCGCGACGTCGGCTTTCTCGCGTCGGCGCGCCGTCAGATCCTCCAGCGACTCGTCGCCGACATCGTCGGCGTTGCGGGCGCGGGGTGCGTCGTAATCAGTGGGCATTGGCCGCCCTCCCTCCAAGATCGGTGTTGCGTTAACGCCGACGCAGGCCCGCATAATTCCCCTCCGACACAATGTCCAAACGCATGCGCCGGTAATCGGCAACCCATCGCGCCACGTTAGGGTGAGCCGTGGCCGAGATCGCGCCGCTGCGCGTACAGCTGATCGCCAGGACGGAGTTTCAGGCGCCGCCGGACGTGCCGTGGAGCACCGACGCCGACGGAGGGCCCGCGCTGGTGGAGTTTGCCGGCCGCGCCTGCTATCAGAGCTGGTCAAAGCCCAATCCGCGGACGGCGACCAACGCCTCCTACGTGCGGCACATCATCGACGTCGGCCATTTCTCGGTGCTCGAACACGCGTCGGTGTCGTTCTACATCACCGGGATCTCGCGGTCGGCCACCCATGAGTTGATCCGGCACCGTCACTTCTCCTATTCGCAGCTGTCGCAGCGCTACGTCCCCGAGCACGACGCAGAGGTCGTGTTGCCGCCGGGGATGGAGGACGACCCCGAGCTTGCCGACATCTTCACCGCCGCCGCCGACGCCAGCCGTGCGGCGTATACCGAATTGCTCAGCAGGCTGGAAGCCAAATACACGAGCAACGACTCCGGGGCCGGCCCGCCGGTGCTGCGACGAAAGCAGGCCAGGCAGGCCGCCCGTGCGGTGCTGCCGAACGCCACCGAGACCCGCATCGTCGTAACCGGCAACTACCGTGCCTGGCGGCATTTCATCGCGATGCGTGCCAGTGAACACGCCGACATGGAGATTCGTCGGCTGGCCATCGAGTGTCTACGCCGGCTGATCGACGTCGCACCCCAGGTGTTCTCGGATTTCGAGATCTATGCGCTCGCCGACGGCACGGAGGTGGCAACCAGCCCGCTAGCCACAGAAGCGTGAGGCAGAGCGAGTAATCTGCTGGGCGTGAGCACCGGCGGATTCGACGTGAGGGCCCAGTTGGGCACCGTGCTGACCGCGATGGCCACGCCGTTCAAGCCCGACGGCTCCCTGGACACCGACGCCGCGGCCCGGTTGGCGACCCGTCTCGTCGACGCAGGGTGCGACGGCCTGGTGCTTTCAGGCACGACCGGCGAGTCCCCGACCACGACGGACGGGGAGAAGCTGACGCTGCTGCGGGCGGTGCTTGAGGCGGTCGGCGACCGCGCCCGCATCATCTCCGGAGCGGGGACCTATGACACCGCGCACAGCATCGAGCTCGCGCGCGCATCCCACGGCGAAGGCGCGCACGGGCTGCTGGTGGTGACGCCCTACTACTCGCGTCCGCCGCAGGCCGGACTGATCGCGCACTTCAGCGCCATCGCCGACGCCACACCACTTCCCGTGGTGCTCTACGACATTCCACCTCGATCCGCCATTCCGATCGCCTGGGACACCGTCCGCACGCTGGCCCGACATCCCAACATCGTCGCGATCAAGGACGCCAAGGGCGATCTGCACGGTGGCGGCCAGATCATCGCCGAGACCGGGTTGGCCTATTACTCGGGTGACGACGCATTGAACCTGCCGTGGCTGGTGATGGGCGCCGTCGGGTTCATCAGCGTGTGGGGACATGTGGCCGCGAGTCAGCTACGGGACATGTTGCTGGCGTTCAACTCCGGTGACGTCGCGACGGCGCGCAAGATCAACGTCACCCTCGGGCCGTTGGCCGCGGCACAGGCGCGGCTCGGCGGGGTGACCTTGGCGAAGGAGGGGTTGAGGCTGCTGGGGTTCGAGGCCGGTGACCCGCGGCTGCCGCAGATACCGGCCACCCCCGAACAGGTCGACGCATTGGCCGCCGATATGCGCGCGGCCACGGTGCTGCGCTAGTGAACGAAGAACTCGCACCACCGGGGCCGTTGGCTCCAGGGGGCCTTCGGGTGACCGCGCTGGGTGGCATCAACGAAATCGGTCGCAACATGACGGTTTTCGAGCACCTGGGCCGGCTGCTGATCGTCGACTGCGGCGTGTTGTTCCCGACCCACGATGAGCCCGGCGTCGACCTGATCCTCCCGGATCTGCGCCTCGTCTCCGAGCGCCTCGACGACATCGAGGCGCTCGTGCTGACGCACGCGCACGAGGACCACATCGGCGCGATTCCCTTCCTGCTCAAGCTGCGCCACGACATTCCAGTGGTCGGTTCGAAGTTCACGCTGGCTCTGGTGGCGGAGAAATGCCGCGAGCACCGCATCAAGCCGATCTTCGAGGAGGTGGACGAGGGGCAGAGCTCCACTCACGGTGTCTTCGAGTGTGAGTACTTCGCCGTCAACCACTCCATTCCGGGATGTCTGGCCATCGCGATCCACACCGGTGCGGGCACCGTGCTGCACACCGGTGACATCAAACTCGACCAGTCGCCACCCGACGGCAAACCCACCGACCTGCCAGGCATGTCGCGGCTCGGCGACGCCGGTGTGGACTTGTTCCTGTGCGATTCGACGAACTCCGAGATCCCCGGCGTGGGCCCGTCGGAGAGTGAGATCGGCCCGAACATCCACCGGTTGATGCGCGGAGCGCAGGGACGCGTCATCGTCGCCTGCTTCGCATCGAATGTCGGCCGGGTGCAACAGATCATCGACGCGTCGGTCGCGCTGGGCCGCAAAGTGGCCTTCGTGGGTCGGTCGATGGTGCGCAACATGGGGATCGCGAGGGAACTCGGCTATCTGACGCTTGCCGACGACGACGACATCATCGATATCGGCGCAGCGGAGATGATGGCTCCCGAACGCGTCGTGTTGGTGACCACGGGCACCCAGGGCGAGACGATGGCCGCCCTGTCGCGGATGTCGCGCGGTGAGCATCGCAGCATCACCCTGACGTCGGGCGATCTCATCATCATGTCGTCGTCGCAGATACCCGGCAACGAGGAGGCGATCTTCGGTGTCCTTGACGCGTTGGCGAAGATCGGTGCGCGCGTCGTGACGAATGCCCATGTCCGAGTGCATGTCTCCGGACACGCATATGCCGGTGAACTGCTCTTCCTCTACAACGGCGTGCGGCCGCGCAACGTGATGCCGGTGCACGGAACCTGGCGGATGCTGCGGGCCAATGCGGCGCTCGCTGCGCGCACGGGAGTTCCGCAGGACAATATCGTGCTGGCCGAAAACGGTGTCAGCGTCGATCTGGTGGCGGGCCGGGCGTCGATCGCCGGTGCGGTGTCGACCGGCAAGATGTTCGTCGATGGGCTTGTCAGCGGCGACGTCGGCGAAACGGTGGTGGGTGAACGCCTCACGCTGTCTTCGGGTTTCATCGGGGTGACGGTGGTCCTGCGAAGCGGTACCGGCAAGCTGGCGGCTGCGCCGCACCTGCATTCACGCGGCTTCTCCGAGGACCCGAAGTCGCTGGAACCTGCCACCCGCAAGGTCGAGGAGGCGCTGGAAGCCCTTGCCGCGGAACGGGTCACCGATGTCGCCCGGATCGCCCAGGCCGTCCGCAGAGCGGTGGGTAAATGGGTCGGTGAGACATACCGCCGCCAGCCGATGATCGTGCCGACGGTCATCGAGATCTAACGGTCAGGTCTTCTCGACGTACGCGGCCCACTCCAGCTGCGACGCGGCGAGTTTGCGACCCGTCGGTTCGATGTAGTTTCGCTGGTAGTAGTCGGGGCCTGCCTGTTCGACGAGTTTCCAGCCGTACTGTGCGACGAATTCCTCGACATCGTCGGGGTTGAGCCCGAATCGCCACACCTGCTGGCGTTGCCGGAACCGCTTGTGCAACAGCGCCGCGCCGTACATATCGCGTCCCTCGATGAAGTCCCTTCGCACGTAGGTGAATACGAGCCGACTGCCCGCCGGGGCTATCCGCAACGCCGCGAGCGTGGCGCGGACCGCGTCCTCGGTCAGATATTGCGTGACACCTTCCCAGATAAAGAAGGTCGCAGTGTCGGCACGGAAGCCGTGCTCGGTCAGGGTGCCGATCAGATCGTCGTGCTCGAAGTCCAACGGGACGAGGTGTACCGAGGACGGCGGCGAACCGACCGCACGCTTGACCGCAGCGGCCTTGCGCGCGATGTTGACCGGCAGGTCGACCTCGAAGAACGGGATATCGCCGTGGCGCGCGAGCCGGTATCCACGGGTGTCCAGGCCCGCGCCCAGGTCGACGACCGCGCCGACGCTCCCCAGCGCGTCTGACAGCTTGTCGTCGATGAAGCGTTTGCGGCAGGTGATGAGCGCCCACGAACCCCGCACCGCCCGTTCGCCTGCCGACACGGTCAAGCGGCGCAGGGGAGAGAACCGCATCGCATGGACAAGCGCGCGTTGACCCACAGGCAGGATCGAGAGCGCGAGGTCGTCGTCGACCAGCCGGCGAGCGGGCGGTTCGAGCTGCTCGATCGCCGCCTGCACCATCGGACCGAAAGCGGTCTGCGCAGCGGGATTGTGTGCCATCAGCGCTTGTTGACCGACCCTGCGTCCACCGGCAGTGTCACACCGGTGACGTAGCGCGCCTCATCGGAGACCAGCCACGCCACCGCATTGGCGATGTCTTCGGGCTGCAGCACCTGCACGGGCAAGGCGTTGCCCATGTCCTGCGGACTCTTCTCGGCGATGCTGCCCAGCCACTGTCGGGTGGCCTCATTGTTGATCATCGGGGTGTCCACCCCTGCGGGATGAACCGAGTTCACCCGGATGCTGTGCTGGGCGAGCAGATTGGCGTATAGCCGCACGAGTCCGACGATGCCGTGCTTGGCCGCGACGTAGCCGACGGCGCCGGGATCGCCGCTGCCGACGCCGATCAAGCCCGCCACCGAACTGGTGAGCACGATCGCCCCGCCGTCGCCCTGCTCGATCAGCCTCGGGATCGCCACTTCGACGGTGTGGTGGACTC
>CAZOIX010000250.1:0-6156 GCA_964579685.1 uncultured Mycobacterium sp. | reverse complement strand
GATCCGAACGGTGTCACGCCGAGCTTGGCTGCTGATTTCGCACCGGATCCGTCGGTGTCCGACGCACCGCTACCCGAAGCGGTCTCGCCGGTCTTCAAGGCGATGGCGTCGGGCGGCAGCACCGGCAGGCCCAAGCTGATCGAGGCCGGCGGCGACAGCCGCTTCCCGCCTGCGGCAGGCTATCCGCTGGGCGCGCAGGAGGGCGACGTCAATCTGCTTTCCGTGCCGCTGTCCCACAACACCGGGTTCACCACATTCGCGGTCGGCCTGGTGCAGGGACATCACATGGTGCTGATGCCTCGGTTCGAACCACACGAGTTCCTGCGACTGGTCACCGAGCACGGCGTCACATTCCTGGCGACGGTGCCGACGATCATGCAGCGCCTGCTACCGGTGTACCGTGCGGACCCCGACGCCTATGACCTGTCCTCGATCCGGCGCTTCTGGCATCTGGCCGCGCCGTGCCCGCCGGTGATCAAGCAGGCATGGATCGACCTTCTTGGCCCGGAAGTGGTATGGGAACTGTACGGCGGCACCGAATTACAGGCGCTGACATTCATCTCCGGCGATCAATGGCTGACTCATCCGGGTTCGGTGGGCGTGGTGGTCGCCGGCGAGATGAAGGTGCTCGACGACGACGGGAACGAATGTCCGCCCGGTGTGAGCGGCGAGATCTACATGCGCCGGTCACCGGGCAGCGCGCCGACCTACCGGTACATCGGCGCGACCGCGAAACAGCGGGACGGCTGGGACTCCCTTGGCGACCTCGGCTACTTCGACTCCGACGGCTTCCTCTATCTCAACGACCGGCGGGTGGACATGTTCACCGTCGGCGGCAGAAACGTCTATCCCGCCGAGATCGAGTCCGCCCTGTCGGCACACCCGGATGTGCTGTCCTGCTTGGTGGTCGGCGTGCCGCACGAGGACCTGGGTCAGGTGCCGCACGCCATCGTGCAGGCCGAGGGACTCGACGAAGCTTCGGTGATCGCGTTTCTGACCGACCGTGTCGCCGGCTACAAGCTGCCCCGTTCGGTGGAGTTCAGCGACACCCCGCTGCGCGACGATGCGGGGAAGGCGCGCCGCTCCGCGGTCCGCGACGAGGTCATCGCGCGGCGGGCCGCGCACACCGGCTAGCGCGCGATCGCAGGCTCGGGCTCGTCGGTGACCGACGAGTCAAGCGGTGTCGGATCATTGCGCCTCTCCCAGCGCCGCAACGCATTTCGGCATGGCGACTCGATCAGCGCGTAGCTGACCGCCGCGATCGCGAACCCGAACACCACCGTGAGCACGAGCACGACCGGCATGTGGCCGTTGAAGGCGAACTCACCGATGATCGGGAACACCATCGCCAGTGCCGCAAGGTGCCAGACGAACAACCCGTAGGACCACCGGCCCAGTGTCACCATGGTCGCGTTACCCAGCAGGCGGTGCGGGGTGTCAGGCCGGTCCAGCACCAGCGGGGCGATCAGTGCCCCGGCGAGGGCCGCTCCCATCGCGATCTTCACCATGAACTGGCTGACCGTGCCGGGAATCAATCCCTCCGGACCCGCCAGCGGAGACGCCGCGACGGCAAACGCCACGATCGCGATGCCCGCCATCAGCACCCGCCGCCGCGCCAGCCGATGCGCCCACCCCAGCGGCGTGACTGTCAGCTCGGCCAGCAGCATCCCGGCGGCGAACCAGGAGAAGAACGCGGGCGGCCAGTTCAGTGGGTTGACGCCGATCGGGGCGGAGAGCGGGATCGCCGAAATCACCGCCGCCCAGGCGAAGCTGGCCACCGCCGTCGCCGCGATGACCGGTATCCGGGCCCGTACCGGAACCCGGCGCACGAGCAGCGCAAGGAACGGCAGCGCGAGATAGAAGGCGACCTCGACAGACAGACTCCACATCTGAGTGAGGCCGGCAGTCAAGGTCAGCGGCACATAGATCTGGGTCAACGACAGGTTGGCGAGCCAGACGGTGAGATCCGCCTTCGCCTCCGGCAGCAGCGAGAGAATGATCACGACAGCGACCAGATAGCCGGGCATGATCCGCACGATCCGGGACCGCAGGTAGTGCCCGGTAGGCGGTTTGGGCCGCAAACCGCGGGCCGCCGCGGCGTGGCCGCGCCACAACAGAAAGCCCGAAAGTGCGAAGAACACCGCCACGGCGAGGTCGAACCTGCCGAAGAAGCGGCCCGCGATGCCACCGGTATGGCCGGTCTGGAAGGCCACGTGGGTGACGACGACGCCGACCGCAGCGCAGGCGCGCATTCCCTCGACCGCGGGGAGGAACCCACGCGTTCCGCTGACAGCGTTTTCGGCGCGGGACGCGGCGGCGTTCGATTCCGTCACGACATTCAGTGTGCCGCGCGGCGCAAAAGGTGCTGAATACGGGTACGTAGACAGCCACGAGAGGATGCACTCGGACTAAACATCGACCTTAACTTGTGCTGTTAGGGTCGAAC
The DNA here is from genome assembly GCA_964579685.1 of uncultured Mycobacterium sp. Classification (GTDB taxonomy): domain Bacteria; phylum Actinomycetota; class Actinomycetes; order Mycobacteriales; family Mycobacteriaceae; genus Mycobacterium. The sequence continues at coordinate 3,710 of CAZOIX010000250.1, read as the reverse complement.
GGGTTTGCGGGACCCCCGCAGGTGAAGGAGGCACGGTTTGAACCGCGCAGTGGCGCTCCGCATTGCGGCTTGCGGAATCATGGGGCTGGGTGCTGGCTTGTTGATCGCCGCGCTGCTGCTGTCCACCTACACGCATTCCAAGATCGCCAAGGTTCCGCTGAACCTGGACACCACACTGGTCAGTGACGGCACCGGGACGGCATTCGATCCCACCTCCCTGAACCGCGACAAGTTCGTCGTCGACCGCGACGTCCCACTGGCTCTGCAGGAGCAGATCTCGGTGGAGTCGCCGTCGAACGCGGACGTGGTGACCCTTCAGGTCGGCAGCACATTGCGCCGCACCGACAAACAGAAGGACGAGGGCCTGCTGTTGGCGATGGTCGACACCGTCACGATCAACCGCCAGACCGCCGAGGCGGTGTCCAGCGAGAGCAATCCCGGCGGTGCGGTTCAGAAGCCGCGGGCCATCGACGATGACGAGCCACCGACCAATATCGCCCTGCCGCACGACGGGCTGACCTACCGATTCCCGTTCGGCACCGAAAAGCGGACGTACCCCGTCTTCGACCCGATCGCGCAGAAGGCGTTCGACGCCAACTACGACGGTGAGGAAGACGTCAACGGACTGACCACCTACCGATTCAGCCAGAACGTCGGCTATGACTCCGACGGCAAGCTGGTCGAGCCGGTCAAGTACTCCTCCTTGTTCGATGACGACGCCGACAGCGAGGTCACCGCCACCGCAGCGATGTGGGGTGTGCCCGGCGAGCCCGACGAGTCGATCACGATGTCGCGCTATTACGCGGCACAGCGCACGTTCTGGGTGGACCCGGTGTCGGGCACCATCGTCAAGAAGGACGAACACGGCTATCAGTACTACGCGCGCGAGCCGCTGAAGCCCGAAGTGACCTTCGTCGACTACAAGGTCACCTTCAACGAAGAAACGATCGAAAGCCAGGTCGCGAGCGCCCGCGATGAGCGCGACCGGGTGGGGCTGTGGGGCCGCATCCTGCCGATCTCCTTCACGGCCATCGGTCTGGTGTCCCTCGTCGGCGGCGCCCTGCTGGGATCATTCAGCCTGCGGGCGGAGTCCGCACTCATCGACCCAGGGCTCGACGAGGCCGATCACAGCTTCTTCGACACCCAGGGCATGAAGGTGCCGGGAGCCGAGGCGAAGACCGAGAAGTTGCCCGCGTCGAGACCGACCGACCTGCCGCCGGACAAACCGGTCTGACCGCGCGTCTCACCGCGTCCACCCGGGCGCGATCGCTGATTGCGCCCGCGTACGCGTTGGTGCTGACCCTGGCCGTGACGGCGCCGCTGTTCGCGCCGGGCTACCTGCTGCTTCGCGACGCGGTGTCCACTCCGCGCTCGTATCTGTCGGACGCGGCGCTGGGGCTCTCCGAAGCCGCACCGCGGGCGCTGCCCCAGGATTTCGCCGTGGCGCTTGCCTCGTCGGTGGTCGACGGCGGCCTGGTGGTCAAGGTGTTGTCGACCGTCGGCCTGTGGCTCGCCGGGTGGGGCGCGGCGCGGCTGGCGGCGACCGTGCTGCCTGACTCGGGGGTGGCAGGACAATGCGTCGCGGCAACGCTTGCGGTCTGGAACCCGTATGTGGCCGAGCGCCTGCTGCAGGGTCACTGGAGTTTGATCGTCGGCTACGGCTGTCTGCCGTGGGTCGCCGACGCGATGCTGCGGCTGCGCGGGCAGCACGCAGGGTGGGCGGGTCTCGGCGCGCTGGTGTTCTGGATCGCCCTGGCCGGGCTGACGCCGACCGGGCTCATGCTGGCCGCGAGCGTGGCGGTGGCGTGTGTATTCGCAGCGGGTGACGGCCGGCCACGCTGGCAGTGTGCGGCGGCGGCGCTGGGCACCGCGCTGATCACCGCGCTGCCGTGGCTGTCCGCCGCGATCGTCGCAGGATCGTTGGCACCGTCGCAGGCGGAAGGGATCGCCGCGTTCGCGGCGCGGGCCGAACCCGGCCTCGGGACGCTCGGAACCCTGGCAAGCCTCGGCGGGATCTGGAACGGTGCCGCCGTACCTGCCTCTCGCACCACACTTTTCGCGGTTGTCGCGGCTGTGGTCCTGCTCGGGGTCGTGGCGCTGGGCCTACCCGTTGTGATCCGTCGCCCGGCGGCCGTGCCGCTGCTGTGGCTTGCTGCCCTCGCAGTCGTGGTGCCTGCGGCGATGGCTTCGGGGCCCGGGCTGGCCGCCGTCGAGGCGATGGTGCGGGCCCTGCCGGGACTAGGGGTGGTCCGCGACGGGCAGAAATGGGTGGCGCTGGCGGTTCCCGGCTACTCCCTGGCGGGTGCGGCAGCGGTCATCACACTGCGGCAACGACTTCCGATGGCGGTGACGGCGTTGGTCTGCTGCGCCGCACTGATCACCACGCTGCCGGATCTTGCTTGGGGGGTGGGCGGCAAGGTCTCGGCCGTGAGCTACCCACCTGGATGGGCGGCTGTCGCGGCGATGATCAACGCCGACCCGCGGCCGGTTGCCGTGCTGCCCGTCGACAGCATGCGTCGCTTCGAGTGGGCAGGCGAGGCGCCGGTGCTGGATCCGTTGCCGCGATGGGTGCGGGCCGACGTGCTGTCGACGGGTGACCTGGTGATCGGCGACCGGGTGGTGCCCGGTGAGGGCGTGCGCGCTCGCGCGGTCCAGCAGATGCTGCGAAGCGGCACCGATCGCGATCAACTGGCCTCTGCCGGGGTCGGCTGGGTGGTCGTCGAATCCGGCAGTGCCGCTGATACTTTGCCGCTGCCGATCGCCTACCACGACGAGGGTCTCACCCTCTACCGAGTGGGCGGTGACTATCCCAAAGCGAGGGGCCGCGGCATCGCGCTGGCCACTCACCTGGCATGGCTGGCGCTGCTCGCGGCCGGACTGGCCGCCGTGTGCGCGGGTGTGTGCCGCGCTAGACGACGCCGCTGATGTGGGTGCCCGCATGGACGGCGGCGAGCACCGTGCGCATCGCGTCGGTGCTTTGCCGCCAAGAGAATTCGCCGCTGCGCACAGCAGCCTTGACGCCGAGCTGATCGCGCAGCACAGGATCGGTCAACAGCTGGGCGAGCCCGTCGACCAGACCGTCGCGATCGTCGACCAGCAGGCCGGTGACACCGTCGACGATGGAATCGGTCAGTCCACCCGAGGACCGGTAGCCGATGGTCGGCACGCCGTGCTGGCCCGCCTCGATCACGGCCAACGCCCAGCCTTCTTTGCGCGAGGGCAGCACATGCACCCAACACCGCTGGAGCACATCGTGTTTGGTGTGCTCGTCGACATGGCCGTGGAAGGTCACCGCGTCGGAGATGCCGAGCAACTCGGCGTGCTCGACCAACCGCTTGTCCCACCAGCCGCCACCGAGTACGTCCAGGTGCAGGCCGGGGATTCGGGTGCGCAGTCGCGCGACCGCCTCGAGTGCGTCCTCGATCTGCTTGTGCGGCACCAGACGAGAGAGCACGACGACCCTCGGTGTCGCCGACCGGGCTGCGGCAAGCGTCGCCGCCGGAGCCTCATCGAGGCCGTTGCGCACCACGGCGATCCGCGCGGGGTGCACACCGAGGGTGGCCAGATCTCGGGCCGACGGAAGTGACACCGTCACGTACTGGTTGCGGCGGTGCAGCCACGGCGACAACCGGGACTCCACGAACCAACCGAAGCGCCCCATCGCCGGTCCCGCTACCGGCCACTGCTCACGATGGCAGTGGTGTACGAGT
>CAZOIX010000249.1:0-6158 GCA_964579685.1 uncultured Mycobacterium sp. | reverse complement strand
GTCGGGTGGGCAGATGTAGCGCGCGGGCGGCTTGCTGATCAAGGCGGACACCCCGAGCAGCGCCCCCGCCACCACGGCGATGGCGGCCAGCCACACCAACACCAACCGAACGCGTGACGTCCGACGCGGTGGCACCGCCTCATACGTGTCGGCGGGAACCGCGTACCCGGGAAAGAACGTCGGCGGCGGGGTCATGATTCCTCGCGCCCGCTCGCCTGCCGCACAGGCCGGGCTTCGCGGCGTGACTTGCGGGACGAACGTGATGATGCCCTGGTCGCCACCCCGCACGCGGGGCAGAAGGCCATATCGGGAACCACATGTCCGCAATGGGTACACAGCAGCGGCTCATCTGCGTGGATCTCGTCGTGCGCCTCGTGCAGCAACGCGAGATGAAGACCCACCCGCAACACCAGCAGCGCCGCCATCGCAAGCGCCAGATACATCACCAGCATCAGCACCTGCGGGAAGCGCGCGATATCGATCATGCCCAGACTCAGATACACGGCCAGTACCGCGGCCGCGAGGATGACGAGAACCAGCCGAACCATCCCGGGATGCTGATTCTGCTTACTCGCCGGCCGGGTGAACCACAGTGCCGCACCGATCAATCCGCCCGCGGCCGCAGCGATCAACGGCACCGATATGCCCCTGATGCCCGTCTCCACGATGAGGCTCTCCATCGGACGCTTGCTGACCACACCGGTAGCGAACTGCGGGGCCAACCGCGTCAGGGTCGCCGCGGCGGTGAAGGTGAGCGCCCCCAGCACGCCGATCATGAAGCCGTCCAACGCTTCTCGCGAGGGCGGTCGTGACAGCCGCACGATCACTGCGGGCATCAGCATCAGGATCACCCCGCCCAGCGGGACGCCGATGCCGTCACGCAGCATCTGCATCCCGCCCATGGCGCTGCCCAGCCCGATCTCGTAGGAGCGGGCCATCATCGCGCCCGTCAACATCACCCACCCGACACCAAGTACGACACCGAGCACCACGGTGAGCACCAGCGTGCGAACGGGGAAGTCGCGGAAGGCATCTGACTCACGGAGGTAGAGCAGATACAGCATGGGCAGGCCCAGCGCGGACACGGTGACCACCGCGGCGGGCAGACGTAACAAGGTGAACGCGACAAGGCAAGCCAGCACCAGCACCAGACCAATCCGGAATGCGGTGCGGGATCGCTGGGCCAGATGCGGGAACAGTGAACTCGCCAAGGACACCTGCAGTAGGTGCTCGCCGGGTGCCGCGCCGTAGTTCCGCATGCGCAACCAGTCGGGGCCTTCCCCGCGCCGGGATTCCAGGTGGCAGCCGCAGAGTCCGCAGTATTCGCCGGCGGGAACCTCGGTCTTACAGATGCGGCACTCCGTCATCGGCACGGAGTCGTCAGGGGTGGTCATTGGCTCGCCTCTTGGAGAATCAACAGATTGCGCACGAGGTTGTCGACGTCGGGGGTGCCCAGGCCCGTGACGAGGTCGTAGCCCGGCCCGGCGTCGGCGACGGCGTTGCCGCCCAACGTCACATCCCGGAAAGCCGGTAACGGTGCGCCGGCAGCGATCCGGTAGAGCAGCGGGTTGAGATCACCGATCAGCCGACCGCCGTTGGCGAGGAGGTACTGGTTCATGACCGCGGCCATGCCCGCCCAGATGGGCGCGGACTGTGAGGTTCCGCCTCCGACGAGTTCGGTTCCCTTGTAGATGATGCGGACACCGGTGAACGGGTCGGCGACCGCGGCGATATCAGGGGTCAGCCTGCGGTCGGGATCGGTGTCGGGCATCACCGCCCGCTGCCACTGCGGACGTTCGAAGATATTCGACACTCCGCCGCCCGACCCCACCGAGAGCGGCACGTCGAACCAGGCCTGTTCGGCGAGCCATCTGCCGTTGCTCTCGGTCGAGAGCGTGGTGCCCCCGACATCCGTCATCTCCGGCAGGGACGCCAGCGAGTCCAGGCCGACATCGGATTCGCCGGGCGGCGAGGACCAGTCGTCCCCGCCCTTGCACTCCAGCCCGGCGAGGTCTCCGCTGGCGTTGAAGGCCGAGGTGCCGTGCGACTGTGCGGTCGCGAGTGCGGACCGTACCGGCGCGAGATCGGCCGCGGTGATCAGCTTGTCGCAACCCCAGCCGATCGAGAAGCTCCAGACCGCGCCGGGATACCTCCGGTCGGCCTCGGCGAACAACTCGCCGATCTTCTCGAAGGTGCCGTCACCGACGATCGTCGACTGGGCGCTGAACACCACCTTGCGGGCGTCGGGTGCGACGGCGTGGGCCACCTCGAGGTCCATCGTCGTCTCACCGCGTGGTTCATCCAGCGCGCCGCCGGCGACCTCCGGGGTGAACTGGGGCAGACCGTATTTGGCGGAGAAGGTGTCCAGATCGGATTGGTCGAAGCCGTCGAAGGCGAAGAACACGATCGTGGTGCCCTTGCCCGTATAACCCTCCGCAGCCAGCGGCGACACGTTGTAGGTGTTCAGCAGGGCGCTGGGCATCAGGCCCTTGTCCGGCACATCGAGCGGCACCATCGGAGTGCGCGATGTGTGGTGCGGCAGGTATCCCAGGATCCGGCCCAGCTCGGCGACTTCGGGATTCAGCGCATCGGGAACGGCGGGCTGCTGGGGTGAGGCGTAGAAGATCTGGCCGCGCTGACCGCGGTAGTCGTGTACCTCGACGTCGAACGCGTCCGCCACCTTTTCGGCCGCGCCCTCGACGATGGCCCAGCTCTGGCCCGTTCGCCACCTGACCGACAAACCTTGGCCGCGCGCCCATTCGAACATCTCGGCAGGGCGCGCCGCCTCGTGAAGGGTGACAGTGAGCTGGGCGTTGTCGTTGTGCGACGGTCCCAGATCGGTCGAGCTGGCAAGCAGATACGAGTACGGACCCGCGATCGTGTGGCCACCATCGGTACCGGGGCGTGAAGGCGACGAGCGCAGATCCGATACGAGCACGATCACGCTCGCGGCGACCAGCGCCAACAGACCGATCTGTCGCGCGCTCACGCCAGCCAGGGTACGTGCGTGTCGGCCCGGCTCGCTGCTAGTTGTCGCCGGGGACGGCGGTGGGCGCGGGTGGCGCGATGACCGTCGGAGAGAACGGGTTGGGTCCTGAGGGATCCAGGCGGGGTGCCTTTTCCGTCGGAGTCACCGGCGGCGGAGGCGCCGTCGTGGTGGTGGTGGTCGTGGTCGTGGTGGTCTCGGGCGCCTTCTCCTCTTCCTTGGCGCACGATGCGGTGAGCACGACCATCGCGGTGATTGCGGAGCCACCGGCGACGGCGGCGATCCGCCGACCCAAAACTGACCTCATGTTGGTGTCCTTACTATCCCGACCGAATGCCAGCTGTTACCAAGATCAGTCCGGCTCCCGAACTCTATCCGAACCTGGGAAGAGTCGCGACACCGACGAACGCCTCGACGGTTACGCGTCCCTGGTCAGAGCGGCCTTCGCTGCGCTGAGAGCTGAATGCAGCGACAGGATCTGATCGAGCCCGGTCAACTCGATGGGCCGGCTCGTCGCCGGGCCGTCGGCGACGACGGCGAACCCCACCGTCGGACTGAGGCTCTCGTGGGTGGCCACCAACGCCTGCAGCCCGGCCGACGCAAGGAAGTCCACCGCCGACAGGTCGACGATCAATGCCGTGGGCCGCTGCGTCAACGCCTCGGCGATGGCCGCCTCGAATGCGGGAATCGTCGCCAGATCTATCTCCCCGCTCACGGTCAGCACAGCGACGCGGTCGTCATGACTGACGGAGGTGCTGATCGGATCCTTCGCGGGCACGGCCATCCTTACGTCAGCGCCGCAACGGGTCACGGCGGTGCGCCGAGCTTATCCTGTTGGCGCCGAACGGCAGATCCCTACTTCGATACCGCCGCCCCGGATTCGGGGGTTAGGGTCGAATCAGCAGGCAAGCCCTACAGCAGAGAGGCCGGCGACGCTTGTGCTGGCGGCGCGACGTCGAGGGACATCATGATCGATCGCGACGACTTCTATGTGCAGTACGCCGAAGCGTTGCAGACCTACCTGCAGGCCAAGGGTGAGGCCGGCCTTGCGGTCGGTCACGAGCTGGGCCGCCGTGCGCTCAGCGCGCGGCTGAGCATGCTCGACATCATCGAGAACCACTCGCGGCTGGCCGAGGAGACCGAAAGGCGCAGGCCCGACGATCGCGCCGCCGCATTGCAGTTCCTGCTGCGAACACTGGCCGAATTCGACGTCGCCACCCGCGGATTCCTCGACAGCACAATGCGTTACGACCAGCAGCCTGCTCGTTCCGATGGGCTGGCCGACCGAGATGTGTTCCGCGATGCCCTGGTGAATTCGCTGCAGGAAGGTTTCTTCGTCGCCAACCACGTCGGGGCCATCGTCGAGATCAATGAGGCATTCGTCGACATCACCGGCTACGGCCCGGACGCGCTGCCCTATCAGCCGCCGTACCCGTGGGTGAACGATGAAACCACGACCAACAAGCGGCTGTCCGCGCTGAGGGAACACGGCTCGATCACCACCGAGACGGCGATCCGCCATCGCGACGGCACCGTTCGGTGGGTGGCGATAAGCATCAACGCCGTCACGGCGCAACGCACCGACCATCACGCCTACGTGGGGACCATCCGCGATGTGACAGCCGAACGCGCGGTCGTGGAACGTGAGCGGGCGGTGGCCCGGCTGGCCACCGCGGTCAGCGTGGCGAAGAACGTCGACGAGGTGCTGTCCATGGCGTTGGCGCAGTCCCGGTCGCGGCTCGACACGCGGCGTCTGACGGCGTGCGTATGGCGACAGGGCGAGCCAGATCCCGCGGTCCATACGGCCGGGGAGCCACGTGTGTCGACATGGTCGGACCTCGACGAGGATTGGCGGCGCACCTTTGCCGACGCACGCGACTGGCTTCCGCTGACCGTCACCCCGGTCGGGGCCGAGCCCAGTACCGGTACCACGCGCGGGTTCGTGGCCGTGCTGACCGGCGCACGCGACGTCGTCGTGGGCCTCGAGCACGCCGTTCCCCGCGCGGTCGGCGCAGAGGACCGTCAGTACGTCATGGCACTTTTCGGGCATATCAGCCTGGCCATGCAGCATGTCCGGCAGCTCGAGATCGCGCGTGACACATCGCTGACTCTGCAGCGGTCACTGTTGCCCGCCAGCACGTTGCCCGTCGGGTGTGCCGTGCGGTACGAACCGGCGGTCTCTCCGCTGGAGATCGGCGGCGATTTCTACGACGTTCTGCCCGTGGGCGAGGACCGCATCGGCATCATCGTCGGGGACTGTGTGGGCCGCGGTCTGTCCGCGGCGGCGGTGATGGGCCAGCTGCGCGCCTCGACGCGCGCGTTGTTGCTGACCGGCGCCGAACCTGCCCGGCTCCTCGAACACCTCGACTCGGTCACCGAATTCATTCCGGATGCGTTCTGCGCCACGGTGTTCGTCGCGATCGCCGACCTGGACTCCCAGACATTGGAATACAGCAGCGCCGGCCACGTACCGCCGGTGTTCGCCCCCGGTTCGGCGCGCCCGGAACTCTTGACCGACGGCCGCTCGGTCCCGCTGGGAGTGCATCGGGACAGCCCTCGGCCGCATGCGGTGCGGCCGCTGCCTGCGGGCTCCACGCTGCTGCTGTACACCGACGGCCTGATCGAGCGGCGCGACCAAGCGATCGACGAACAGATCGGCCGGGTGGCCGACGCCGTGGCCGACACCGCCGAACTGTCCGTCGAGGCCGTGGCCGACGAGATCCTGCGCAGGCTTGCGCCGGAAGCTGGATACGACGACGATGTCGCGATTGTGGTGTACCGATGCCCTTCGGCCCCGTTGCTCATCGAGGAGGACGCATCTCCTCGGCGGTTGAGCGACGTCCGGCACCGGTTCGCGGCGTGGCTGGAGGCCAACGGTATCGAGGGACCCGTCGCAGACGACATCATCCTGGTGGTGAACGAGGCGTGCACGAACAGCGTCGAACATGCCTACCGGGGGCGGGAACCGGGACGGATGCGCGTCGAGGCGCAGCTGCGCGACGGCCATGTGCAGATCTGCGTCGCCGATTCGGGCTCGTGGAAAACGCCGCCGGCCGACCCGGGCACGCGCGGCCGGGGCCTGGTGCTCATCCACAAGATCAGCGATGAGGTCGAGGTCAGGGGCACTGACGACGGGACGTCGGTCGAGATGTCGTTCCGCCTGCCCTAAGCG
>CAZOIX010000248.1:0-6164 GCA_964579685.1 uncultured Mycobacterium sp. | reverse complement strand
GCTCGGTCCAGTCCTTGGGTGGTAGGCAGTGCAGCACCGTGCGCATGTTGGGCAGGCCGAACACCTGGACGACGTGCCCGTGTTCGAGCGGTTTGGGCGGGGCGACGTGGTTGCCCATGATCCAGTTGAATCCCACGCTGACCACGTTCTTGTCACCCACCCAGCCGCGGTGATAGCCCATGACACCGCCGACGGTGCCCGCCGGGATCTGCATGAAGCCCAAGTCGCTGTCGCCGGTGGCCGGGGTGAACGTCACGTCGAACGTCATCTTGTCGAGCTTGGCGCCGATGGCGTCCGCCATCATCGCGGCGGATTCGGCGAACACCTCGCTCTCCCGGCGCACGCTCTCGGCCAGGCCGGGGGTGTCGGGATCCTGCGAGAACCCCATCGCCGTCTGGGTCCCCGCCGATTCGTAGGTCGAGCAGTCGACCGACTCGGTGATCCGGATCTCGTCCACCCGCTCGCACGAACCGGACAGCACCATCCCCACCATGTTCGTCATCCCTGGGTGAGCGCCGCTGCCGAAAATGGTGGAATTGCCTTTCTCGCAGGCTTTCCGGATGCGTTCGAGATCTTCGGGTGACTGTTTACCGCCCGTGATCCAGGCGGCGCTCGAGCACACGTTCACGCCGGCTTCGAGCAGCCGCACCAGTTCGTCGACGCTGGGCCACAACGGGTTGTAGCAGCATGCGTCGGGCTTCAGGGCCACGAGTGCGTCGACGTCGCTGGTGGCCTTGACGCCGGTGGGTTCGGGCCAGCCGGCCAGGTCGGCGGCATCGACTCCCACCTTGTCCGCGCCGTGTGCGTAGACGCCGACCAGCTCCATGTCGTCGCGGCCGATGATCGCGTGCAGCGAGCGCGTGCCGATGTTTCCGGTGGTCCACTGGATGACGCGAAGAGGCCGGGCAGGGGTCGTCATTGGAAGCACGTTACATGTGCGTGCCGCCGTCGACGCGGACCTCGGTCCCGGTGACGAAATAGGCATCCGACGAGGCGAGCATCGCCACCACGGCGGCGACGGCGTCCGGCTTGGCGAACATCCCGCCGCCGTCCACGGGCAGCGTCGGCATGATCTTGCCGAACAGCGAGAAGTCGGCATCGGCAGGCAATCCGGGACCGATGCTCTGCTTGGATTCGCCGGTGCCGTCGGTCATTCCCGAGGAGATGGAGCCGGGCTGGACCGAGTTGAACCGGATTCTCTCCTTGGCGAATTCCAGGGCGAGCGAATGCGTCATCGCCTGGATCCCACCCTTGGACGCTGCGTAGGCAGACATGTACGGATGAGCGAAGGCCGCGGAGGTGGAGCTGAAGTTGACCACGGCGGGGTCGGTGCCATTACGCAACGCGGGGATGGCTTCCCGCGTCATCAGGAAGGTGCCGACGAGGTTGATCCGCAGCACCTGCTCGAAATCGGCGAGCGTGGTCTCCAGGAAGTGCACCGACCGCAATATCCCCGCGGCGTTGACAAGGGCGTCGAGACCGCCCAACGCCTCGACGGCACCGGCCACGCCCTGCTTGACGGAGTCTTCGCCGGCGACGTCGACCACCAGCGTCGTCAGCCGGTCGCGGTGCGGCTCGGCCCTGGCGACGGTGTCCTTCAACCCGGACTCGCTGATGTCCGCCGCGGCGACGCGGCCGCCTTCGTCGAGGATCCGCAGGACGGTCGCTTGTCCGATGCCGGAGCCGCCGCCGGTGATGAGGACCCGACGGTCCTTGTAGCGCGCAAGAGGTGCCATGGGCAGATACTGCTGGGCCGGATGCGAATTGTCAGCCAACTTGCCGACCTCCCTTCGGATGAATGAATACACCCTGCGCCTCGACGGTGATGCCGTCAGGGTCGGCGATGTGTCCGACGGCGAACGTCTTCACGCCGTCGATTCGGTCGACTCGCGCGACCGCGCGTAGCGGCTGGCCCAGGGGTGTGCCCCGCAGGTAACGCAGCGTCAGCGTGCCGGTGTATGCGGGTCGTCCCGGCTGATGTGCGGTGGCACCGAGAACGTGGTCGAGGATCATCGCGCAGACGCCGCCGTGGACGTGCCCCGGCGGTCCTTCGTACGCGGCGCCCAGCACGAATTCGGTGTGCACCGAACCGTCTGAGCTGTGGTCGATTTCCAATGGAGGTGCGACCGGATTTCGCGAACCGATCACGACGTTTCCCAACGCGATCGATCGTCCGTCTGAATCGACCTGCACTCCGAAGGATCCCGGCAACAGCGAATCAGCTAGTTGCGCCGTCGCCGCGTCGATCTTCGCTGTCGCCGCGGCAATGGCCGCCGAGGTCACTTCGGTGCGAATGGTGGCGTCGATCAAGCGGCGCACAGCAGCCGTGAGCGTTTCGTGAACGGTCATCGCATCTTTCGTAGCCGCCGCGCCGATCCTGCAGCAACAGAGTCTCCCGCTCAGCGGTGAGCGCGTTCACCGCTGTGACCTGTGTTGTTAATCTGAACTGGTGAAGGGCGGCGATCAGCAGGGTAAGCCGAATCTTGCGGCGACCAGCTGGGCGCTCCTGGGCATGCTCTCGTACGAATACGAGTTGTCAGGCTACGACATCCGCAAGTGGATCGACTGGAGCATGAGGTTCTTCTACGGAAGCCCGGCGTACAGCCAGATCTACTCTGAACTCAAGAAGCTCGAGCGGCTCGGCTTCGTCACATCGCGCGTGGAGGAAAGCGGCGGCACGCGGAATCGTAGGTTGTACAAGATCACCGAAGCCGGCCTGGACGCCGTGACGCGGTGGGCGAACGACGCGCCCCTCGATCCACCTGTACTCAAGCACAGCCCACTGCTGCGGGTGACGCTGGGGCACCTCACCAACCCCGCCAGGCTCAAGGAAATTCTGCAAGAGCATCTCGCCTATGCCGACGAGATGCACCGTAACGCCGCCAAGGACGCCAAATGGGCGGGTGCCGACCCGGCCTGGGCATACGCGCGCGTCGCGCTGCAATGGGCCGAGCGGTACTACGCCAACGAGCGCGAGCTGACTCTGAAGATGATCAAGGAGCTCGATGAGGCAGAAGCCCAGTTCCCGAAGGTCGGCGACGGTGGACCTGCGAAGATTCCTTGGCCCGCACCGGAATACTGGTACGAAATCGAGAAGAAGGCCGACGCCGACGACGCGTGATTACTTCGCGGCAGCGTCACAAGCGGCAATGTAGCCATACACCAAGCCCTGTGCGATTGTGGCGCCCGCTCCGGGATAGGTGTTTCCGAACGCGTTCGCCGCGGTGTTGCCGATGGCGTACAGCCCCGCGATGGCGGTGCCGTCCTCGCGCAGCACCCTGGCCCACTCGTCGGCGCGCAGGCCGCCACAGGTACCGAGGTCGCTGAGGGTCATCCTGACCGCATAGAACGGACCCTTGTCGAGCGGCCGCAGATTGGGATTAGGGGAGATCGTGGGGTCGCCGTAGTAACGGTCGTACGCGCTTCGCCCGCGGCCGAAGTCCGAATCGTCGCCAGCACGCGATATCTCGTTGAATCGCGACACCGTGGCGACGAACTGCGCCTCGGGCACGTTCATCATCCGCGCAAGCTCAGCCAGTTCCTCGGAGCGATGCGCAATCCCCGCGTCGTACCACGCCTGCGGCAGACTCATGCGCGGAAAGCGGTCCGCGGCAAAGACATAACTGTTGCGGTATTGCTGATCGAAGACGATCCACATGGACTCGACGGGGTTGCCGGCGTGGGCGCGCGCGCGCACGCCCGGGCCGCACGACAGGTGATAGCTGGCCTCCTTGGGTGAACCGCTGCCCGGTCTGGTCGACGATCAGCGACCCCGGAAGCGATCGCTCGGCGAGCATGACCAGCGGGTCGGCACCAGGGAGCGGGGCCACCGCGGGAAACCACCATGCCTGATCCATGAGATCGATTCCGGCACCGGCCTCTTGCGCGATTCGGATCGCGTCGCCGGTGTTGGACTCTGCGCCCAAGCTGGTGTGCTCGCCGAGCGACTCGGACTGAAACTTCCATCGCATGTCCATGTTGTGGTCGAACCCGCCCGCAGCCAGGACGACGCCCCGCCGCGCGGTGATCGTGACCTCCCGGCCGCCGTGTGTGACCACGGCGCCGGTGACGTCGGTTCCGTCGGTTGTCAGCCGCACCAACGCCGTCTGCGTCCACACGTCGATGCCCGCGCGAAGCACACCGGCGAACAAACCCGCGGCCAACGCCTGCCCACCGGCCGTATAGCGGCGGCCGAGCAGCAGTCCGCCCACGCCCTGGGCGAGCCGCTTGACGATGAGCGGCAGACCCTTGCGGGGCACCCGCGCCATCAGGTTCATCCATTTGTAGTCCGCACCGGTGGTCGGCATCGGGATCGTCGGCTCCATCAACCCGGGACGCAGATGCGACCGATAGCGCCCCAGGCCAGAGGTGTTGAACGGCTTGCACTCACACGTGCGCCCCGCGGAACTTCCGCCCGGTTGCTCGGGGTGGTAGTCGGAGTAGCCCTTGGCCCACATGAACCGCAATGGCGTGGTGCGGCGCAGCATTCGAACCGCTTCAGACAGGTGGGCCACGAACTGTTCTGACCGGTGCGCGGGCGCGGTGCCTGCGACGACCGAATCCAGATAGGTATCCGCCTGTGGTGCTGTGTCGCCGGCTCCGTTTTCCTCGAGCACAGGGCTCGCGGGAAACCACAATGCGCCGCCGGACCTGGCCGTGGAGCCGCCGACGTACGCCGACTTCTCGACGATCAGCACCCTCAGGCCGCGCTCGGCGGCGGTCAAGGCGGCGGCCATCCCCGTGCCCGATCCGACGACGAGCAGATCCACGGTGGTGTCGCGAACAGGCAGGCCGGCGGGAATGGTGGCCGATTGAGCAGTGGTCACGCCTGAAGACCCTAAGTCCGACGAATCGCGCGTGCGGGGCGATTTCCCTCCCAGCGGGACGATCGGCTCCACGCGCCGCGGCGCGGCGGTAGAACGAGGGCATGACGTTGCAGTCAGAGTCCGCAGATACCGACGCTGTCCGGCTGATCGAAGCCGCCGCAGCACCGACCAGATTCGCCCGCGGCTGGCACTGCCTGGGATTGACCAGGGACTTCGGCGACGGAAAGCCTCATGCGGTGCACGCCTTCGGCCAGAAGCTGGTGGTGTTCCGCAGCGGCGACGGCAAAATCAACGTGCTCGACGGCTACTGCCGCCACATGGGCGGGGACCTCAGCCAGGGCGAGGTCAAGGGCGATGAGATCGCCTGCCCGTTCCATGACTGGCGATGGGGCGGCGACGGCCGATGCAAGAAGGTGCCCTACAGCAAGCGGACGCCGAGGCTGGCCCGCACTGCGACGTGGACCACCCTCGAACAGGACGGGATGTTGTTCATCTGGAACGACCCCGAGCGCAAGGCACCGCCCCCCGAGGTCGCCATACCCCGAATCGAGGGAGCGACGAGTGATGAGTGGACCGACTGGCACTGGTACACCACCGTCGTCAACACCAACTGCCGCGAGATCATCGACAACGTCGTCGACATGGCGCACTTCTTCTACATCCACGGTTCGCTGCCAACGCAATTCAAGAACATCTTCGAGGGCCACGTCGCCACTCAGTACATGAACAGCTCGGGGCGGCCCGACATCGGCGAACCCGGGGAGACCCAGATGCTGGGCACCACGTCGGTGGCCTCCTACTACGGGCCCTCCTTCATGATCGACGACCTGATCTATCACTACACCGACATCGACCACCACACGGCCCTGATCAACTGCCACTATCCGATCGACGCGAATTCATTTGTGCTGCAGTACGGAATCATCGTGAAGAAGTCATCCGCGTTGCCGGCGGACCTCGCGATGCAGACGGCGATCGGCTTAGGGGATTTCGTGAAGATGGGTTTCGAACAAGATGTCGAGATCTGGCGGAACAAGGCGCGCATCGACAACCCGTTGCTGGTCGAGGAGGACGGTCCGGTGTACCAGCTGCGGCGGTGGTACGAACAGTTCTATGTCGACGTCTCCGACGTGACCCCGGACATGGTCGACCGCTTCGAGTTCGAGATCGACACCAGCCAGCCGCGTGAGCAGTGGATGAAAGAGGTTGAGGCCAATATCGCCGCCAGGGCGGCCAACGCCTGATGTCCGTCCGGCAGGACAACCGGCTCGCCGATGCGCCGATGGTGCCGGTGGCTTGCAGACGCTGCGGGGCCGAGCTGTTGGCCCGCAAGAGCAC
>CAZOIX010000247.1:0-6164 GCA_964579685.1 uncultured Mycobacterium sp. | reverse complement strand
GCAGGTCAAGCTCGTACGCGCATCATCAACTCAGGAACGTGAGCCAACTCAGGTCAGACCGCCGGCTTGAAGAGCAGTCCCTGGCCTGTGGGCAACATGCAAATGGAAACACCCAATTCATTCGCCACAGCGTCCATTGCCTGGCGTTGTTCGTCGCGCCCACGATTCGCATAGTCGTCCAGCAGGACGACGGCGCCGGGAGTGAGGCGCGGCCAAAAATGGCGTAGGGCGGCGACTTCCGGTGGAGCACAGTTCATGTCGATATGCAGGTACGCGACCGCGGTCGCATCGACCTGATCCAGTGTCTCGGGAACCGCGCCTACGATGATGCGCTGGTTCTGCCATTGCGCGAAATTCGCCCGGACACTGTCCACTGAACTGACGTACATCCCGCTGCTGACGTGATGTTCGCTTGTCTCGAGCGCGCCCGCCTCGCGTTCAGCGGCCGTGACGAAGCGGGGATCGAGACCTGAGAACGTATCGAGCAAGTAGAACGTCTTCCCCAATTGATCCCAGTCGAGGTGCTCCATGATGGCACTGCTGAGAAACCCGTAGCTCACGCCGCACTCGACGAAATCGCCCTTGAGCTTGCTGGCGGTCTCCGCCGCCCACAGTCCCACGTGCACCCGCCACTGCCACTGATACCAGTCCTCGCCGCCGAGCGAACGCGCGCCACGCTTGTAGGCGCGCTGAAATGCCGGATCATCCACAAACGCGTGGCTGTTGAAGCAGATCAATGCGTCGTTTGCGTACACGTTGGGTAGCAAGGTCCGCGCCAGCCAGTACTCGGCGCGCACCGCCCACAGCCAAATGCGGGTCTTTGCTGTCAGTCCGGATGCCACGGCGGCAACCATAGCATCGGCATGTCAACGATCGGCATCTGCCGCCGTCAGGCGACGCACTTCGACGATCGGGCGAAGTTTTCCAGGAGATCGGCTGTGCGACCTACGCTTTCGCTGGGTTTGGTCATTTCGGCGGCGAGTTCACGCGCATTCGCCGCGCATTCCGGGGAAAGGATTTTTCGCAGATCAGCGACCAATGTTTCTTCTGTCGTGCTCGAGAAGCGCCGCGCGGCACCCACTTTCAGCCGTCTGAGTTGATTGCCCCAGAAAGGTTGATCGCCCGCCGTCCACAAAATCAAAGTCGGAACCCCGGCGCGCAGACTTGCGGCCGTTGTGCCCGAGCCGCCGTGGTGAACGATCGCGCGGCACGCCGGAAAGATCCTCTCGTAATTCGTCGCACCTACCACCTTGATGTGGTCGTACTGTGGCACGTCGCTGAAATCGGTCCACCCGGAGCACACCAACGCGCGCTCCCCCAGCCGCGCGCAGACCGCATTGATCATTTCCACAGTGTCGGCGGGAGATTCGACCGGCATACTGCCGAAGCCGAAACAAATCGGCGGCGATCCCGCCGCGACCCACGATGCGACCTCGTCGTCACGTTCCGTGGACAGGCCCATCGTCAACGCGCCGACAAATGGCCGTTTGCCATTCCACTTCGCCCATTCCGCTGCCAGTCCGGGGAAGCAAGCTTCGTCGTAGGCCTGAATCTCCAGCGATCCGCGCTCGGCGATCCGCCGCGGAGAGGCCCCGGTTGCCTCCGGTAAGCCGAGAACACGACGCTGCGCGTCCTCGGCCTTCTTGTTCATGCGCCAATTCATCCAGTCGTAAACCTTGATACCAGTGCGCGCCAGCGGCGCCGGCACCAGCGGAATGAGCTGACCATTGGGCCGCATCGGGAAGTAATGCAGCACTGCCAACGGAATGTCGTAGTACTCGCCGACGTTGACAGCGAGGTCTTGATACAGCTGACCGGTGAACAACAGGTCAGCTCCTTCGGATAACTCCGTCAGGGTCGCGCTCATCTCCGCCCAGTGCCGAAGGACGGGCTCCCAGGCTTCGCGGACCAGCTTGATCGGTTCACGAATCGTCCAGAAATTACGATAGAATTCCGAGAACTTTTGGAGCAGTTCATCATCCCAAAAGTCATGCGGAGGCGGACCGTAAGGAACTGCGGTGAGTCCAACCGACTTGGCGAGCTCAATCAGGTTGGGCGGGACGGCCATGCGTACGTCGTGCCCGCGGCTCAGGAGCTCGCGACCTGCAGCCAGGGATGGCTCGACATCACCGCGCGTGCCATAGCTAGCCAGCACAAACTTCATATACGACCCCCATGCGCGTGCCTTACAGCCCTGTGCGGAAGTTTACGACCGACACCGACAAAAGGCTCGCCAAAACGGCGCGATCCGCAATAAGCCGGAGCTGTGTGCATCCCCAACCCAGCAATATCACGTAACCTGGGATGGGGCAACCCTGGAGGTGCCCATTTTCGACCCCAGACCCACTGCTCATACTGCGACGACCAGCAGAGATGACAGTGATGCCAGGTTTCGCACGGGGCCGACAGCCTCGTCGACCCCCTTGATCTTGAATGCTTCGCAGCGAATCGGATATGCGTTTCGTTGCTAGGACAGCGACGCCTGAAATTTGCCCCGCCACAATTCACCGTGGTCGGCATTCGTCGACTAGTCCGAACCCGCGCGGGCAAACTTCTCCACGACATCTGCCGCGGCGACCACGTTTGCGGTCGGTTTTGTCATACGGGTCGCGAGTTCACGCGCCCCCTCTATGTATTCCGGAGCCAGGATGCGGCGCAGATCGGCGACCAGCGATTCCCGTGTGGTGGCCGAAAAGCGACGCGAGGTACCGACTTTCATTCGTTTCACCTGGGTTCCCCACAGCGCCTGGTTCGCGTCCATCGACAGGATCAGTGTGGGCACTCCGGCGCGTAAGCCGGCGGCGGTGGTGCCCGAACCGCCGTGATGCACGACCGCGCGGCACGCCGGAAAGACCGCGGCGTAATTCACCGCGCCCACCACCTTGACATGGTCAGGAAGGGTCACGTCGCTGAAGTCGCTCCACCCCGCGCACACCAACGCCCGTTCGCCCAGCTGTGCGCAAGCCGCACTGATCATCTCCACCGCGTTGGCGGGGGATTCCACCGGCATGCTGCCGAAGCCAAAGCAAATCGGCGGAGTGCCCTCGGAGATCCACGAGGCGACCTCCCCATCGACTTCCGTACTCTGCTCCATCGTCAAAGTGCCGACAAAGGGCCGAAGACCATCCCACTTCGCCCACTCGGCCGCCAAACCAGGAAAGCATGCCTCGTCGTAGGCCTGGATCTCCAGCGATTCGCGCTCGGCGATCCGCCGCGGGGAGGGCGCGGTTGCCTTCGGGAGTCCGAGTTCTCGGCGCTGCGAGTCCTCGACCTTCTTGTTCAGTCGCCAGGACAGCCAATCGAACACCGTCATTGCCGACCGGCCGACCCGTGGCGGGAAGAACGTGACCAACTGGCCATTGGGGCGCATCGGAATGTGGTGCAGTGTCACCAACGGCACACCGAGATGTTCTGCGACGTTGGCGGCGGTCTCTTGATAACTCTGGCCGGCCAACACCACGTCGGCGTCACGGGCAACCAACGTCAGGGTGGCGTTCATCTGGGCCCAGCATTCGTCACTGAGCTCCCACATCTGCCGCCACAACACCCTCAGCTCCCGGACCCTCCAGAAGGCGTGAAAGGCGGAGGTCCAGAAGTTGCGGTAGACGTCCAGCCAGGTCCGGGTGTCGAGTCCATAAGCGACGGTGGGCAGACCAGCGGCCTCGGTGAAACCCATCAAATCGGGCGCAACGGCCATGACCACGTCGTGACCCCTGTGCTGCAATTCACGCCCGATGACGAGCGAGGGCTCGACATCGCCACGAGTCCCGTAGCACGCCAGCACAATTTTCATCGCGCAGCCGACACTAGCCGTTATATCGACGTGATGAATACAAAGAAGTGGTGAACGGTGGTCACGCCTTGCGCCACAGCACGCCGGTGCCGTCTACCTCGACGATCTCGGCGGTGATCCCGTGCTTCTCGCGGTAGTCCGTCACGGCTTGCTTACATGCCGGAATCGGGTGGTAATCGTCGATGATGCAGAAGCCCCCAGGAGACAATCGGGGATAGAGCGCGTCGAGCGCCTGAATCGTGGATTCGTAAAGGTCGCCATCGAGCCGCAGCACCGCAATCTGATCAATCGGAGCGTCGTTCAGCGTGTCCTTGAACCACCCAGGGAGAAAGCGGACCTGGTCATCGAGCAGCCCGTAGCGCTCGAAATTGCTCCTGACTTCGGCTTGCGGCACTGCCAGTGCCGCGTACCGGTGCAGCCTATCCCCTTTGTCCGCCTTGTACTTAGCGGCGTCGGGGGGTGGTACACCTTCAAACGAATCGGCCAGCCAGACAGTTCGCTTCTCGTCGCCGCGGGCTGCCAGCACCGCGCGCATGAGAATGGAGGCGCCGCCGCGCCACACGCCGCACTCGACCAAATCGCCGGGGATGTCCTCATCGAGGACGGTCTCCACGCAGTGCTGCAGGCTGGTGAGCCTCTTCATACCAATCATCGTCAGCGCGTCGGCCGGCCAGTCGAGACCCAAGTCGCGGGCGTGCTTGTTGAAGGCGACCTTGCGCACGAGCATCATGCTCTTCGTCTTGAACAGCGGACGCCCCATGGTGTACCAACCAACAGGCACCAACTCGTCGGCTCCGTATCTGGTCAGATCGCGTCGAAGCAGGTCCAGGTACGCAGATGTCGTATTGCGATCGGTCACGGTCAAGAAACGCCCCTGTCTCGCCTTGCGGTCTGCCCGCCGAACGGCGAGCTTCATGAACTTGGAGTGTACCCGCTTCGTCTCACGAGCTGTTGCTGGCTCACGATCCGAGGCAAAAGTAGAAGCGCCGAATATTCAGCTGCTGGCTGGTCAAGACGGACTACTTGCAGGTGTTCTGGCTGTTCCGAGTCCGATCTGATGGCGAAACGGGCCGAGACTTCGATGTGAGTCGTCGTTTGCCGATCGAACCCCGTCGGGGGGAGAGATCGCGTCCCCTGGCTGCGACCTGCCTTCTTTAGGGTCCGCCTCCACCCGTCTCTCGAACGAGCCGATACCAGTCCCTCAGTTCAGCAGGTCGTCGACCTCGGGCCGGAACTGAGACGGTTGAGTCCGGGCAGCGCCTTGGCTCAAGACGCAACTTCAGTGCCATCGACGCTACTCCACAGGAATCAGGTTCTAGCGGCAGTTGGCAGGGTGGTCGCCTAAACGAACACAACCGATCCATATTACGAACATCTCTAATCCAGATTACGAACCCAACCAATCCGTATTACGAATACAATCGGCCCAGATCTAAGGCGTCAACCAGTCCGAGCTAGCGACTACCGATTAGGTCGTGAGTCCGGTACGGCTTGACATCCAAGTCGCTGACCAGGGGCGGGACCGAATGAAACTTGGGCAGGTCTTCGATCCCCGAAACAATGCGCTCAACGCTATACGACTCATCCTGGCAACTGCGGTCATCTTTTACCACACCTATCCCGTGACGATGGGGAATGCACCCTCCATCTCCGCGGGTCGGCAGATCGCCGGCTTTGCAGGCTGGTGGGCTGTCGATGGGTTCTTTGCTTTGTCAGGTTTCCTTGTCACGGCGAGTTGGCTGCGCCGCCCTCACCTCCGTGAATATCTCACAGCTCGAGCACTTCGCATTCTTCCTGGCTTCTACGTGTGTCTAATCGTGACCGCGTTCGCCATCGCTCCAATCGCTATTGCGATTCAAGGTGGCTCGCCTAAGAATCTATTGCTTTCCACAGCGCCAATCCAGTATGTGCTCGCAAATAGTGCGGTATTTGTGTTTAAGAGCGATGTTGGAGGAACACCGTACGGGGTGCCGTATCCCGGCGTCTGGAATAGTTCGCTGTGGACTCTCATTTTTGAAATAGGCTGCTACCTGGCCGTTGCGATTATCGGAATTGCGGGTCTCGCCAATCGCCGATGGATAGCTCCCGCGATAGTGGGGCTGGCGGTGTGTTTATCAATAGTGCTGGTACCCCAGCACCTAGAGGCCGCCGAGGCAATCAGTGTCCAATTGGCGCAATCTGCAACACGCTTTGCCATAATGTTCGCGCTTGGAGCTTTTCTTTATCAGTTCCGAGAAACCATTCCTGCCAATTGGCCGCTCGTCGCGCTGAGTGTCGTCGCTGTCGTAGCGGCCGCCACCCTGTTGCCCAACTATGCCTGAGTTGGCTCACGTTCCTGAGTTGATGATGCGCGTACGAGCTTGACCTGCTG
>CAZOIX010000246.1:0-6185 GCA_964579685.1 uncultured Mycobacterium sp. | reverse complement strand
TTGATCACCGGTGGCACCGCAGGCATCGGCTGGGAGTCCGCCCGGCTGATGGCGTCGGAGGGGGCGTCGGTCATCATCTCCGGGCGCGACCGCGGGCGCGGTGAGAGTGCCGCCGCCCGCATCGGTGACAAGGCCCGCTTCGTCGCGGCAGACCTGTCCGATATGGACTCGGTGCGCTCGCTCATCGAGCAGGTCGGACGCGTCGACATCATCGTCAACAACGCGGCCAACTTCACCGGCGCCGCCACCGTCGACGCGGACGTCGCGGTATTCGAGTCGATATTCGACACCAACGTGCGCGGCGCCTACTTCCTGGTCGCCGGCCTGGTCCCGGGAATGCTCGCACGCGGGCGCGGCAGCGTCGTGAACGTCACGTCCATGGTCGCCTCGAAGGGCGTCCCCGGGGCATCCGGCTACAGCGCGTCCAAGGCGGCGCTGGAATCGCTGACCCGGACCTGGGCCGCCGAGTTCGGCAGCAAGGGCGTGCGGGTCAACAGCGTCGCGCCGGGGCCGACCCGCACCGAAGGGGTGGCCGCCGAATGGGGTGAGACCAACGAGGAACTCGGCCGGGCGCTGCCCCTCGGCCGGACCGCCCACGCCGCCGAGATCGCCGAGGCAGTGCTGTTCCTCGCCTCGCCACGCGCCAGCTTCATCACAGGATCGACGCTGCATGCCGACGGTGGCGGAGCGGCCGTCTGATGCCGAACGAAACGCTCGAAGAGGCCGCGGTGACATTCTTGGCATGTCGAGATCGCCTGTACGGCATCGCAATTCGGTTCCTGAAAAACTGCGCTGACGCGGAGGACATCGTGCAGGACGCGTGGCTGCGATGGCAGACGTGCGATCGAAGCGTCGTCGTGGACCCGCTCGCATTTCTGACCACCACCACCAAGCGACTGTGCATCAACTCCCTGCACACGGCGCGCGCGCGTCACGAGACGCACTGGGGCAACTGGCTGCCGGACACCGTGGACCACACGGCCGATCCACTGCGCGACGTCGAGCGCTGCGAGGAAATGGAGTTCGCCGCGTGCACCATCCTCGCGCGGCTGTCGCCATCGGAGCGCGCCGCCTACGTGCTACGGGAGGCGTTCGACTATTCGTACCCGGACATCGCGGCGGTCATCGAGGTGACACAGGCGAACGCGCGTCAACTGGTCAGCCGCGCGCGCAAGCGCCTCGCCGCCGAGCATCGCGAGGCCCCCCGCGGGGCCCAGGTCCTGGCGACCGCGGCCTAGGTGAGCCGGAACAGCGCCATGGCGTTCGCGTCGAGGATCGCGTGCGCTTCGCCCGGATCGGCGACATCCATCACATACTCGACCGCGCGGACGAACGTGTCGCCGTC
The DNA here is from genome assembly GCA_964579685.1 of uncultured Mycobacterium sp. GTDB lineage: Bacteria > Actinomycetota > Actinomycetes > Mycobacteriales > Mycobacteriaceae > Mycobacterium. The sequence continues at coordinate 4,840 of CAZOIX010000246.1, read as the reverse complement.
CTCGTAGGGGAAGTCGGTGCCCAGCAGTATCCGGTCGGTACCGAAAGTGTCTATGGCACAACGCAAAGCGGGCGCATGGCAGTGGCTGACGGAATCGAACCACAGCCGGTGTGCCGCGTGACTCGGCGGCTCGGGTGTGTCGGGCGCCTCCCATTCGAGGTGGTCGTCGGCGCGCCGGGTCAGCATGGGTAGCGCACCACCCAGATGCGAGCAGATGATCTTCACTCCCGGGTACCTCTGCAGGTGCCCCGAGGTGATCAGTTGCATCGCGGCGATGGTGTCTTCGAACGGTGCGCCCACCATCCAGGTGATGTGGTGATCGGTGACCAGCGGTGAACACGCACCGTTGCCCGCGGGATGCAGGTACAGCACGGCGCCGCGGGCGTCGAGTTCGGCGAAGATCGGCTCGAAGTCGGGATCGGTGATCGCCCGGCCCAGCACGCTGGTGTTCATCGTGACGCCGACCATGCCCAATTCGTCCATGGCGCGCCGCATTTCGGCGATGGAGGCGTCGATATGGGGCATCGGGGTCGCGGCGAATGCGCGGAAGCGGTCCGGATGCGCGGACACCAGCGCCGCGTACTCGTCGTTGACATGCCGCGCGGCGGGGATGGCCCGGTCGGCGTACGTGCCGTACGGCAGTTGCGGGGCGGCCGAGAGCACCTGGAGGTCGACACCTGCGGAATCCATCAAGCGCAGCCGTGCGGTGAGTTCGGCGCCGTCGCCCGCACCGATCCCTCGCTGGGTGGCGGTATCCGTCTTGCCGAGACCGACGAGCATGTCGAGGTAGGTATCCGTCCAATAGTGGGCGTGAACGTCGATCCTCATGTAGGTCAACGCTAGCCTCGGACGCTGTGGGCGAGAAACTGCACGTCGACCTGTCCGGCGCACCGCAGACCATGCTGGCCACCCTCTACGCCAAGGCGCTGGATGCCGATCTGGAGAAGCCGATCCTGGGCGACCCGTGGGCCAAGAAGGTCGTCGACCGCATCGACTACGACTGGTCGACGACGTCGATCACCAAGGCCAACTCGCCGTCGGTGACGACCCGCAGCGCCCATTTCGACAACTGGGTCGGACAATTCCTGGCGGTACACCCAGAAGCCACCGTGCTGCATCTCGGCTGCGGACTCGACGCGCGGGCCTTCCGGCTGGCGCCGGGTCCCGGCGTCCAGTGGTACGACGTCGACTATCCGGACGTCGCCGACCTACGTGTCCAGCTCTTCGGACGGCGCGACAACTACCACGTCGTCGCCGCCTCGGTGAGCGATCAGGGGTGGCTCACCCAGGTGGCTGCGGATCGGCCGACGCTGATGATCGCCGAGGGGCTGACCATGTATCTCACGGAATCCGACGGCATCGCGCTGCTGCGCCGCATCGTGGAGGCCTTCCCGTCGGGAGAACTGCAGTACGACGCCTTCAATAAGTTGGGCATCGCCTCGCAGTGGATGAATTCCGTGGTCCGCCGGGCCGGGGCGACCCTGCACTGGGCGATCAACGGTCCCGACGACATCGTCGATGCGGTTCCGGGTGTGCGGCTGCTCGCCTTCCAGTCGCCCTTCGAGTCCGCGGCCTTCGGCGAACTCGCGTGGTACTACCGCATGATGGCGGGCGTGATGTCGGTGTCACCGTCGGTGCGGTACATGGCGCAGTACCACCGCTACGCATTCTGAGCTCCGGCGCGCTGTCGATCGATCGGAGGACATCCGCCGCCTGCCTCCAGGCCCTGTACTCGGCCTTCTGCGAGTCTTTGACACGATTGGACGATGCTTCCGTCGCAGTCTCCGCGCGATGAGCCGGGTGCGCCGATTCTGATTGTGCGGTTCAGCAACGTGGATGAGGCGCTGCGTCCTGGTGACGGACCGGTGTTCATCGGCAGGGAACTGCCCGCGCAGCTGCGCATCGACGACCGGCGTATCTCCAGGACACACGCCCGCATCGAGTCAGCGGGAACACGCTGGGTGGTCGTCGACGAAGCCAGCACGAACGGCCTGTTCCTCAATGCCGAGAAGGTGTCCACCGTTACCGTCACCGACGGAATGACTCTGCACCTGGGGCACCCCGCGGGCATACCGGTGAGATTCTCGTTCATCGACCCGGAAGCGGGCACGATGATGGCCGACAGCGTGGTGGCGCCGGGGGCGCACGACGCCACCGGTGAAGGACCCTCTGCGGACACGATCGCCGTGCGCACCGGTGCGCACGCCGGCCCGGACATCGCGCGGGCCGGCGCGGCGGTGGCCGAACGCCGCGAAGAGCTCGGCTACTCCCCGCGCCGCCTCACCGAGGACGGCATGATCAGCCCCGGCGAGTTGGAGGACTTCGAGCGCGGGCGCATCTGGCCCCCCGACGGCATCCGCGAAAAGGTCGAGCAGGCGCTGCGTTGGCCGCCGGGCACGATCACCCGCGTGGCCTACGGCAGCGAGGTGCCCGAGGACGACCAGACCGAATCGTTGTCGGACTCCGTGCAGCTGGAGGTGATGCTCGACTATTCCAGGATCGCGCTCGACGGGCTGGCGGCGCGGATCGCGACCCTGCCGGCCGACAGCGACCCGGACTTCGGGCCGCAGGCCGCCGAGCAACTGGTGCAGCTGCGCCGGCTGCAAGCCACCACCGCGAACGCCGCCCGCAGCGCCCCGGCGCTGGAAATCATGCTGGCGCTCAGCGAGGTGCGCCGAACCTACCGCGATCTGATGTTGCGTGCGGCCACGGCTCCGGCAGCCACGCTGGGTCAGCGCCTGTACGCCGCGCGGCTGCACGCCCAACTCGGGGTGGCGGAGATCGCGGCGGCCGCCGGTGTCGATGTCGACGCCGTGATCGGGGCGGAAGCCGAACGAGCGATACCCGCGGCCGCAGTCGCCGCCCTGGAAGACGTCGTGCACCGGCTGAGCGGTCGCTGATGCTGACTCCTGGGTCGATGGTGGGCGGGTACCGCATCGAACGGGAACTGGGTGCCGGCGGAATGGGGTCGGTGTTCCTGGCGGCACATCCCACCCTGCCCCGCCACGACGCGCTCAAAGTGCTCTCACGCGAACTTTCGCGCGACCCCGACTTCCGGGCGCGGTTCACCCGCGAGGCCGACGTGGCCGCCTCGCTGGATCATCCGCAGGTGGTGGCCGTATACGACCGGGGCCAGACCGGCGACGGACAGCTCTGGATCGCGATGCAGTTCGTCGACGGCACCGACGCCGACGCGGCGCTGCGTGACGGCACGATGAACCCGGCCCGTGCGGTGCACATCGTCACCCAGGTCGCCAAGGCGCTGGACTTCGCACACGCGCACAACGTCGTGCACCGCGACATCAAGCCTGCCAACTTTCTGCTCTCGGGACCGCGCGGCTCCGAGGAGCGGGTACTGCTCGGCGACTTCGGGATCGCCCGCGCACTCGACGACGTGGGGCTGACCGCCACCGGGTCGGTGATGGCCACCATCGCCTACGCGGCCCCGGAGGTGTTGTCGGGCATGCCCTTCGACGGTCGCGCCGACATCTATTCGCTGGGCTGCACGCTGTTTCGCCTGCTGACCGGCAAGACACCGTTCTCGTCAAGCAACGGGCCGGCAGCCACGATGATGGCCCATCTGCAGCAACCGCCGCCGCGGGTCACCGATGTGGTGCCTACGTTGCCTGCCGCGCTCGACCAGGTCATCGCCGTGGCCATGGCCAAGGACCCTGGGCAGCGGTTCGGCTCGGCCAGCGCGCTGGCGGCGGCCGCGTCGGCGGCACTGTACGACGGCACCGTGCTGGCGGGTCAGACGTTGTTGGCGCCGGTGCCTAGCCGCGAGGTCAGCTCATACCCGCGGGCCGACCCCGGAGCGCCGCCCGTGGCGGCGCCGCGCGGTCGTCGCCGCGCCATGGTGATCGGCGCGATAGCCGCGGTGGTCGTCATCGTGGCCGCCACCGTGGCGGTGGTGGCCTGGCCGGGGGACGAATCGGCGTCAACCCCGGGGGCCGGGTCGGCGCAGACCCCGGTGCCGGCCGGACCGCCTGCCACCGATGTCCCGGTCTCCGCGCTGCGCTCAATCTTGTTGACCAGCAGTGAGATTCCGGGAAACACCGGCGAGAACGCTGTCGTCTTGGAGCAGGACGGCACCAGGCTGCTCGACGACTCGGCGACCATCGACAATCAGGAGTGCCTGGGCGCCTGGGTGCCGGCGCAGCAGTCGGTGTACGGCGAGACCGCCATGGCCGGGGTCGCGGTACAGACGCTGCGTGCGCTGTACCGCACGATCACCCAGGACAGCGTCATCCAGGCTGTCGTGTCGTTCCCCGACCAGAACGAACCTGCCATCGCGTTGCAGCTACAGCGGCGGCAATGGGAGATCTGCGCGGGCAAGACCGTCACCGTCACCACCCCCAAGGAACCGCCGCACTCGTGGACGTTCTCGCAGCCCACCAACAACGCAGGCGTGTTCGTGTTGGAGGCCACGTCGAGCGCCGGTGACGCGGTGTGCCAGCACGGCATATCCACCCGCGGCAACGTGCTCATCGACATCCGCCAATGTCGGCCGTCGGGTAGCGCCGATGTCGCGGGGCTGATCAATGCCACCGGCGACAAGGTGCCGCGACAACCGTGAGATACGTCTGATCGCTGCGAATCGGATTGATAACTAGGAGGTTTGCCGTCAATGGCGTCACGAAGAGTGCTCACCGTCGTCGCCGCGATGCTCGTCACGGTCGCGCTCGGTGCGTCCTGCTCGCGCGGGGCAACGCCACCCGGGTCGGAGACCAGCGCGGCGTCTCCCGGATCAGCGGCGCCTCCCATCACGACCACGACGCCGGTCCCTGACGACGACCAGCAGGTGCGCGAGGCGGTGCTGGCGTTCCAGGATGCGTACAAC
>CAZOIX010000245.1:0-6233 GCA_964579685.1 uncultured Mycobacterium sp. | reverse complement strand
TCTTCGGGTTCCAGCCCCGCCAGCAGCACCGCGGGCGCCTTCTCCAGATCGGAGTACGTCACCGTCATCGGCTGGCCGGCGACGTGCGCGGCGAGGAACTCGGCCTCCTCCTCGCTGTGTGCGCGGGCCCGGAAGTCGATGTCGTTGGTGTCCAGCACCATTCGGGCGAACTTCGAGTACGCGTAGGCGTCCTCGACGGTCACCCGCCCGCCGACCAGCACCCCGGCACGGCCGCGTGCGGCGGCGAGTCCGGTGCTTGCCACATTGATGGCCTCCGACCATGATGCCGGCCGCAGCGCGCCGTCCTCACGGATCAGGGGAGTGGTGATGCGATCACCCTGGGTCGTGTAGGTGAACGCCCAACGGCCCTTGTCGCAGTTCCACTCCTCGTTGACCTCCGGATCGTCACCGGCCAACCGGCGCAGCACCTTTCCGCGGCGGTGGTCGGTGCGCTCCGCGCATCCGCTTGCGCAGTGTTCGCACACGCTGGGGCTGGACACCAAGTCGAACGGCCGGGCACGGAATCGGTAGGCCGCACCGGTCAGCGCGCCGACGGGGCAGATCTGCACCGTGTTGCCGGAGTAGTAGGACTGGAATGGTTCACCGGGGGCGATGCCGACCTGTTGCAGCGCACCACGTTCGAGCAACTCGATGAACGGGTCACCGGCGATCTGCTCGGAGAACCGGGTGCAACGCGCACACAGCACGCAGCGCTCCCGGTCCAGCAGCACCTCCGACGAGATGTTGATCGGTTTGGGGAAGGTGCGCTTGACGTCCTCGAACCGAGTTTCGGCGCGGCCGTTGGACATCGCCTGATTCTGTAGCGGACACTCACCGCCCTTGTCGCACACCGGGCAGTCCAGTGGGTGGTTGATGAGCAGCAGTTCCATGACGCCCTGCTGCGCCTTGTCCGCGGCCTCCGACGTCAACTGGGTGCGCACCACCATGTCCGGTGTGCAGGTGATCGTGCAGGACGCCATGGGCTTGCGCTGTCCCTCGACCTCGACCAGACACTGGCGGCAGGCGCCCACCGGATCGAGCAGCGGGTGATCGCAGAACCTCGGGATCTGGATGCCGATCAGTTCGGCGGCCCGAATCAGCAAGGTGCCCTTGGGCACACTGACCTCCACGCCGTCGATGGTGAGGTTCACCATCTCGACGGCGCCGGTGTCGGTGCCGGTGTCTGCAGTCTGCGTCATCTAGACCCCCACCCCTTTCTTGCGCGAGCTGGATCCACGCGAGCAGACGCAAATCTGCCCTTTCTCGAGTCGAAATAGGCAGGTTTGCGTCTGCTCGCCGGTGAAAGTGGCCACTAGACCCCCACCCCTGCCGTAGCCATCAGAGTCGAGGCGTGCGGATCGAATGGACAGCCGCCGGCCAGATGCTCGACGTACTCGTCGCGGAAGAACTTGATCGACGACAAGATCGGTGCGGCCGCGCCGTCGCCCAATGCGCAGAACGACTTCCCGTTGATGTTGTCGGCGATGTCCAGAAGTTTCTGGATATCGGCCTCGGTGCCCGTGCCGGTCTCGAGACGTTCATAGATCTGCGCCAGCCAGTAGGTGCCCTCCCGGCACGGTGTGCACTTACCGCACGATTCGTGTGCGTAGAACTCGGTCCAGCGGCGCACCGCACGCACGACGCAGGTGGTCTCGTCGAAAACCTGAAGGGCCTTGGTGCCGAGCATGGTTCCGACACCGGCCATCCCCTCGTAATCCAATGGCACGTCGAGATGTTCCTCGGTGAGCAGGGGCGTCGACGAGCCACCCGGTGTCCAGAACTTCAACGAGTGCCCTGCCCTGATGCCGCCTGCGTAGTCGAGCAGTTCGCGCATCGTGATACCCAGTGGCGCCTCGTACTGCCCCGGCGTGGTGACGTGGCCCGACAGCGAATACAGCGTGAAGCCCGGCGACTTCTCCGAGCCCATCGACCGGAACCAGTCGACTCCGTTGAGAAGCACCGGCGGCACGCTCGCGATGGACTCGACGTTGTTGACCACCGTCGGAGACGCGTACAGCCCGGCGACCGCAGGGAACGGCGGGCGCAGGCGCGGTTGCCCGCGGCGGCCCTCAAGCGAGTCCAGCAGGGCGGTTTCCTCCCCGCAGATGTAGGCGCCGGCCCCGGCATGCACGATGAGTTCCAGATCGAACCCCGAACCCAGAATGTCGCTGCCCAGGTAGCCGGCGTCGTACGCCTCGGCCACCGCGGCCTGTAGCCGCCGCAGCACGGGCACGACCTCGCCGCGGACGTAGATGAACGCATGATGCGCCCGGATCGCATACGCCGCGATGATGACGCCCTCCACCAGGAAATGCGGGGTGGTCAGCATCAGCGGGATGTCTTTGCACGTACCGGGTTCGGATTCGTCGGCGTTGACGACGAGGTAGTGCGGCTTGGCGCCGGCGCCCGTGTCGTCCTGAGGGATGAACGACCACTTGGTACCCGTCGGAAAGCCCGCCCCGCCACGTCCGCGCAGCCCCGAGTCTTTGACGGTGGCGATGAGATCGTCGGGGTCCATCTTGAGCGCCTTATCCAGCGCCTGGTAGCCGTCATGGCGACGGTAGGTCTCCATCGACCACGGTTCTGGCTCGTCCCAGAACCGGCTCAGCACGGGAGTCAGTGGCGTCATGTCTTCGATTCCGTTGCGTCCGGGTCGGTTTCGGGTTCGTTCGGTCTTGCCGGTACGTCGGCCGACGGGGCCGGCGCGGCCTGGTCCTTCGTCGCCTCCGTCGCGACCTTCTCATCGTCTGGGCCGCTGTGTGTATCCGACACCTCGTTGACGGCGGGCGCCTCCATGCCGCGTTCCCTGGCGATACGCAGTCCGGCGAGGGTGGCGTCGCCGGTCGGTGTCTGTGCGGCGGCTGCCTCTGGATCAGGCAGACCCGCAAGGACTTTCGCGGTTTCCTTGAAGGTGCACAACGGCGCACCTCGAGTCGGCAGCGGTGGTTTGCCCTCGCGCAATCCGTCGACGAGGTCGCGGGCCGAGGTCGGCGTCTGGTTGTCGAAGAACTCCCAGTTGACCATGACGACGGGGGCGTAGTCGCATGCGGCGTTGCACTCGACGTGTTCGAGGGTGACGCGGCCGTCGGCGGTGGTTTCACCGGCGTGGACACCCAGATGTTCCTGTAGCGCTTCGAGTATCGCGTCACCGCCCATGATCGCGCACAGGGTGTTGGTGCACACGCCGACCAGGTATTCACCCGTGGGCGTGCGGCGGTACATGGAGTAGAACGTGGCCACCGCGGTGACTTCGGCGTCGGTCAATCCCAGCTGCTTGGCGCAAAACGCGATACCCGCGGGTGTGAGGCAGCCGTCCTCGGACTGGACGAGGTGCAGCAGCGACAGCAATGCCGATCGGCTCTGTGGGTACTTGGCGACGATCCCCTCGGCGTCGGCCGCCAGGCGCGCGGCCACGTCGGCGGGATACGTCTTCGGGCCGTTGATCGGTGGGCCGGGCTCATCGGGTCGTTGACCGAGCTCGAGGAACACAGTCACCTGTCCACGCCTCCCATCACCGGGTCGATGGATGCCACCGCGGTGATCGCGTCGGCGACCATGCCGCCCTCGCACATGGCGGCGACGGCTTGGAGGTTGTTGAACGAGGGGTCGCGGTAGTGCACGCGGTAGGGGCGGGTGCCGCCGTCGGAGACCATGTGCACGCCCAGTTCGCCGCGCGGGGATTCGATCGCGACGTAGACCTGCCCGGCGGGTACGCGGATGCCCTCGGTGACGAGTTTGAAGTGGTGGATCAGCCCCTCCATCGAGTGACCCATGATCTTGGCGATGTGTTCTTCGGAGTTGCCCAGCCCGTCGGGTCCGAGTTTGAGGTCCGCGGGCCAGGCCAGCTTCTTGTCCTCGATCATCACCGGGCCGGGATTGGGGACGTCGAGCCGGTCGACGCACTGGGCGATGATCTTGAGCGACTCGTGCATTTCCTTGACCCTGATCAGGTAGCGGCCGTAGGAGTCGCAGGCGTCGTCGGTGATGACGTCGAAGTCGTAGGTCTCATACCCGCAGTAGGGCTGGGCCTTGCGCAGGTCGTGGGGCAGGCCGGTGGAGCGCAGGCAGGGTCCGGTGATGCCCAGGGCCATGCAGCCGGTGAGGTCCAGGTAGCCGATGCCCTGGGTGCGCGCCTTCCAGATGTAGTTCTCGCTGAGCAGGTCCTCGAGGTCTTTGAGCCTTTTGGGCATCAGCTCCAGCATGTCGCGGATCTGGGGGATACCCTCCTCGGGCAGGTCCATCGCCACGCCGCCGGGGCGGATGTAGGCGTTGTTCATGCGCAGCCCGGTGATGGTCTCGAAGATCGACAGGATCTGCTCGCGTTCGCGGAACCCGTAGAACATCGCGCCCATGGATCCCAGTTCCATGCCGCCGGTGGCCAGGGCGACCAGGTGGGAGGAGATCCTGTTGAGTTCCATCATCATCACGCGGATGACGTTGGCCCGTTCGGGGATGTCGTCGGTGACGCCGAGCAGCTTCTCCACTGCCAGGCAGTACACCGTCTCGTTGAATAGCGGTGAGAGGTAATCCATTCGGGTCACGAACGTGACGCCCTGAGTCCAGGTGCGGAACTCGAGGTTCTTTTCGATACCGGTGTGCAGATACCCGATACCGCAACGGATCTCGACGATCGTCTCGCCTTCGATCTCCAGGATCAGGCGCAGCACTCCGTGCGTGGAGGGGTGCTGGGGGCCCATGTTGACCACGATGCGTTCCCCGGCATGCGATGCCGCGCTCTGCTTTGCGGCCTCGATGACCTGGTCCCAGTCCTGTCCGCCGACGACGACCACAGTTTCGGGGCCGCCCGGATTGGCCGGGGTGTCCGGTGAATTCATCAGTTGTAGGACCTCCGCTGATCGGGCGGCGGGATTTCGGCGCCGTGGTACTCGACGGGGATACCGCCCAACGGGTAGTCCTTGCGTTGCGGGTGTCCCACCCAGTCGTCGGGCATTTCGATGCGTGTCAGGGCGGGATGGCCGTCGAAGATGATGCCGAAGAAGTCGTAGGTTTCGCGCTCGTGCCAGTCGACGGTCGGGTACACGCCGTACAGCGACGGGATGTGGGGATCGTCGTCGGGGGCGGCGACCTCGACGCGGATGCGGCGATTGTGGGTGATCGACATCAGCGGGTAGACCGCGTGCAGCTCGCGTCCCGTGTCGTCGGGATAGTGCACACCGCTGACCCCCAGGCACAGCTCGAACCGAAGATCGGGATCGTCGCGCAGCGCCTGGGCCACCGTGGGCAGCTGCTCACGCCCGACCTCCAGGGTCAGCTCATCGCGATAGACCACCACCCGCTCGATGGATGCCGCCCAGGAGTTGGGGCCGTCCTGGCCCAGCGCCGCGGCCAACGCGTCGACCACCTCGTCGAAGTAGCCGCCGTAGGGGCGCGGCGAGCTGCCCGGCAGCGCCACCGGGCGCACGAGGCGGCCGTAGCCCGAGGTGTCCCCCGAGCCCCTGGCCCCGAACATGCCGCGGCGTACCCCGATGATCTCGGGGTTCTGGTCTTCGCTAGATGCACCGTTACCGTTCTCGGTCACCGCAGCAACCCTTTGAGCTCAATGGTCGGTGTGACCGAAAGGGCGGCCTTCTCAGCTTCGCGGATCGCCTCCTCGCGGTGAACGCCCAGCGGCATCTCCTGAATCTTGTCGTGCAGCTTGAGAATTGCGTGCAACAACATCTCGGGCCGTGGCGGGCAGCCCGGCAGGTAGATGTCGACCGGAACGATGTGGTCCACACCCTGCACGATCGCGTAGTTATTGAACATCCCACCCGATGAGGCGCACACGCCCATCGACAACACCCACTTGGGCTCGGCCATCTGGTCGTAGATCTGGCGCAGCACCGGCGCCATCTTCTGGCTGACCCGCCCGGCCACGATCATCAGATCGGCCTGCCTCGGCGTCGCCGAGAAGCGTTCCATGCCGAACCGGGAGATGTCGAAGCGCGGCCCGGCGGTGGCCATCATCTCGATTGCGCAGCAAGCCAGGCCGAACGTCGCCGGCCACAGCGACCCTTTGCGCACGTATCCGGCGACCTTCTCCACGGTCGACAGCAGGATGCCGCCGGGCAGTTGTTCCTCTAGTCCCATACCAGCCCTCCGCGCCGCCACTCGTAGGCGTACGCCACCGAGACGTTGAACAGAAACAGGCCCACCGCGACGACGCCGAAGGCGCCCAGATCGTCGAACGCCACCGCCCACGGGTAGAGGAACACGATCTCGAGGTCGATAAT
>CAZOIX010000244.1:0-6273 GCA_964579685.1 uncultured Mycobacterium sp. | reverse complement strand
CCACCCAGGCGCTGCATAGTGCTGTGGCGCGACGCGGTGCAGTGGCCGGATGCATTGTGCACAGCGATCGCGGATCTCAGTTCCGGTCAAGGAGATTCGTCCACGCACTGAGCCGCTACGAGATGGTCGGATCGATGGGACGAGTCGGAGCGGCCGGCGACAACGCAGCCATGGAATCGTTCTTCAGCCTGCTGCAGAAGAACGTGCTCAATCGTCGGCGCTGGGATACCCGAGAAGACCTACGCATCGCGATCGTCACCTGGATCGAACGCACCTACCACCGGCGCCGACGCCAGGCCGGGCTCGGCCGGTTGACCCCCATCGAATTCGAAGCAATCATGACCACACCGGCCATTCAGGCCGCGTGACCGAAACTGTCACCTGATCCTGCAGCAGACCCCCCGTTCGGTGGCCGTATGCGCGAGCTTGGCCGGGACTGGCCTGCCGAAGGACTCACCATGATCGGCATGCAACGCTTAAAGAGTTTGCAGGACTGCGTGGAAACCGTCCTCGAACAGGACGTTCCCGGTGACCTTGTGGAGTGCGGGGTATGGCGCGGTGGAGCGTCTATTTTCATGCGGGCCGTGCTGGAAGTCCACGGTAATTCGGACAAGACGGTGTGGCTGGCCGATTCTTTCCAGGGGCTTCCGCCGCCGGATACAGAGAATTTCCCGATGGATCGCCAGGTCAGACTCGACCGACTCTCATCGGTTTTGGGTGTATCCGAAGAGCAGGTACGTGCCAACTTTGAGAAATACGGCCTGCTGGATACACACCGGGTGAGGTTTCTCAAAGGCTGGTTCAAGGACACCCTTCCAACCGCGCCGATAGACCAAATAGCCGTGTTGCGACTCGACGGCGACCTATACGAATCCACGATTCAAACCTTGGATGCGTTGTACCCGAGACTTTCGCCTGGGGGGTTCTGCATCATCGATGACTACGGGATGGACGTCTGTCGGCAAGCAGTGACCGACTACAGGGAAAAGCACGGCATCGTTGCGAAGATCGTGAGTATCGATGGCAGCGCCGTGTTGTGGAGGCGCACTAGCTCAGGCCGATTTATGGGAGCCGAATGACCCTGATACGGCAATCTTGACTAATTACAGCCAGGGTTCCGACACCTCGGGTCGATTGCTCGTCGGCTTCCCTTGCCGATTGGCTCCCAGCGCAGCAGTGTTCCAATCCCACCGTTCATGCCCTCCGCCAACCGCGGCTCAGATCGGTTCCGTCACCTGGAGCACCATACGGGTTGCCGATCGGCGTTGCTTTTCAGCCTGGGTGCGGAAATCGGCGCCGCCGTGATTTCCGCCGCCAGGGTGAGCACGGTTGACCCGGACACCGATCCCCGAACTGTTCACGTTCGCCGCAGCCGCCGCCAAATAGATGACATGCTCAGCTCGTGCAACCAGTTCGTCGTTGCTGCCCTCAAATGCGTTGAGCGCGTGCGTTTCCCAGCGATCTGCGCGGCGAGTTCGATCGATCCGAGCGCACAACCGTCGATCTCCCCGAAATACCACGGTTGCGCCGTAGGCGACGCAAACGGCTTGCCGGTCACGCTCAGATATTCTGCGTGGAAATCGCGGAAGACACGCGAAGTGCGCGCGTTAGTGGCAATACCACCGTGAAGTTGGTGGAAAGTCCCTTCTCCCAATAAGATAACGAGCTGACTGTCCGGTAATTGGCATGCTCGCACGTAAGTGTCGAGATTGATCATACCCCCACCCGGAGAAACGAATCGCTCGTCGTAACCACCTAATTCCTTCCACATGGACTGTCGGAGGAAGAGAGCATTTGACTCATTGATTGGTCGAAACCAACCTTTGCCAGACGACCCTGCAAAAACGGAAATCTCGAAGAGACGGTAACCATCTCCGGGCCAACCGATACCCGCCAGCAACGCATCCTCTGCGTCCTGGTCGTAACCCCTGTGGATGCTCCGTGGTTGTACATCGGGGCCTAGGTGGAAGCCTAACGATGCGATTACAGGCCTATGGTGAAGCCTCTCCGCACGGAGCGAGTTGGAAAGTAGCCTCGGAGAAGCCATTCGCGCACCATCAATCATCACGCCTACCAACTCGCCCTCGGCCAGCGCGAAGCCCGCGTTTATTGCCGCTGCGGGCGAAACAGCCGCGTTCTCCATGTGATGCACGCGAACGTTGCCGCCCCATTGACGACAAAGGCCAACATCCACCGGCTCAGTAGACCCGTTATCGACAATGATGATCTCGTAATCCTCCGGCGCGATGTCACGCTGTACGACCGGCGACAGTGACTGCATTGTTCGCGGTAGCTCCCGCCCCATGTTGAAGGCGACCACCACGACCGACAGCCGGTACCCCGCCATCGCGCCCCTCTCCAAAGTAGCTGCAACCGAGTCTCCCTCATGTAGCTACAAGCCGGCGCGTTCCCTCCATTCACCTAACCGCTGGCGAAAAGTCTCAGCCGATGCGCTTGTCTCGCGGCCTTGCCGCAGCAGTTCGAGAAGCCCGTCAATACGCGGATCGTCGGGTCGCCATACTTTCTCCCGCTCGAGTACATCGTCGGGTACCGGCGGCTCAAACCCTCCGCACCCGCTTACGATGTCCTCATACTGATCCGCAAGCCGCCGCGAGCTTTGATCCAACCCGGCGACTAGCAGCAACCCGGTGGGGCGTGTGTCTACCGGCACAAGTACGAGGTCAGGACGAAACTGCCGCAGACACCCCACGATCCGCCATATATCGCCTGTCCACACGCGGGTTTGCCTCTCGCGCGCCGCCTGCAATGGGTGTGAAGGGAAGATGTCGTCAAACACCACCAGCGACGACGCGTGGCAGTGTCTCTCGATGTTGATGAAATCGCGGAGGGCAAACTCGAACCAGTGCATTCCGTCAATGAAGGCCAGGTCGATCGGCTGGGACATCGCCTCATCGGCGTCCACTGCAAAGAAGTCGTCACTAGTCTGCTCAAATATTCGAACCTGTTCCCCAAGGGGCACCGTAACCTCAGGGTCGGGATCAACCCCGATGGCCGGCCCGAGCGCAAGCGAGAGACTCCGGCCGTTCCGAATCCCTACCTCGAGATACAGCTCAGGTCGGAGCGACCGATGGAGTTCTCGAAGCACGTCGAGGTAACCCACTGTCCCGCGAACGGCATTGAGCTTCCTGCGGGACCCGGGATTCCAGCGCCAGCGGCGGTAATCGATTTTCGTCACCGCAGCAAAGTGTATGGAAGATCAGCGTCCGCCGCACAAAAACGAGGACATTCCAGCTTGTCGGTCCAGCGACGGTAATTGATCAAACGCGAACCCTTCCCAGCGAGTGCGGATCGACATCGACGGAAGACGCTGGATTGTCAACTTCCGGGCGTCTCTCAGCTTGTACCAGTCGAGGAACGCCCCAAAACCCCCGCATTCCTTCCGTTTTGGTGCTACACCGATTAGATTACCGCCGCCACCCCATGGCTGCATCCGCGGCGAGTGACCACCTCGTCAGGCGAGGTCGCAGACCACCGGCTCACTCACGCATACAACCGCATGCCGAGATGCAGAGTGCCTACGAACTGTCGAAGGTCTAGCTTCCTAACGAGCATTTAGTCGTCGAGGGTGTCGAAGGCGACGAGTAGAGTAATGTGCGGGAATGACCGGTGGAACTCGTACATTCGGCGAGGTACGGACGCTCGAGCGATGAAGCCCAAACTCAACAGTGTGCCAATCGCAACGTTCAATAATTAGGTGAGGTGCTACCGGCTTGAAGACGCGTATACGTGACCTTTTGACCCTGTTCGTTCCTATTCCGACGAGCCGACCCCCGTTTGTGGTGCGCCGTTACCCCTTTCGTGGGAGACGCCGAATGCTAGACGCACTCGGCCCGGATCTGGGAGCCGAGGTCCGTTGGACCGCGTCAGATGACGCGCTCCCCGATTGCGAGATTGCCAATATCTTTGCGGAGACAGATAACGTCCACAAGTTCCACCACTATCTTCCTGTGTATGAGTCGGCATTCTCAGCGTTTCGTTCGAGGCCAGTTCGAATGCTCGAGATTGGCGTCGCCCGAGGCGGTTCGCTGCAAATGTGGCGGCGATACCTCCATCCAGAATCCGAAGTGGTCGGCATTGACATAGATCCAGATACGCGTCGTTTCGACGCTCCTTCTGAGCGAGTCCACGTACGCGTCGGAAGTCAGGACGACATATCTTTTTTGCATCGCCTGGTGAGTGAGTTTGGTCCGTTCGACATTATTTTGGACGATGGCAGCCACCTTTCGTCTCACATGGTGAGAACCTTTCGCTATCTGTTCCCGAACGGACTGGCGTCAGGGGGCGTCTACGTGGTTGAAGATATTCACGCCAACTACTGGCTACCTTTCCGCGATGACCCAATGTCATTTGTAGACTTCACGAAGCTACTTATCGATTCAATGCACGCGCATTACCAGGTCACATCGGGGATTCACAACTTCCGTGCAGACAGTTCACATCGATCAACGGCACTTTCGGTACCCCTCGCCACGACCCTCATCGAGAGGGTCGAGTTTTATGACTCAATCGCTTTGATTCACCGAGCGAATGGCCGCCGCCCTCTGCCGCACAGTATTTTCCGATAGCCCTCATGCGCCGTCCCGCGCCGGGGCAGCCGATAACACCATCCGTGTGAACCAGGATGTGTCAACTCCGGCGAACGCTACGTAGAAGGCAATCGGAGTTCCAACATCTGCTGGTTCCTTGGATGCCCCCAGTCTCCTATATAGCTTGGCTCCAGCCCAGCTGAACGCGCACAGTACTCAATCTGGTTACGAGTGTAATGAAATGGATCAGACATAAAGTGTGTAACGATTTCGCCGCGCTCTTGTAAATAGGCGTCAGGGATTGGCAATTCAGGCACTTCGAAAAAAGAGAAGTAGAAGGCGCTGTGTTCGTGCATTACGCGCCTCAGTTGCATGAAGCAGTAAATGATGTGGTTGGCAGGTAGATGCGTGATCAACGAGACCGCGACGCCGAAATCAAATTCAACACCGAACCCGGTGGCGTCGAATTCGTCGGTGCGGTGGAGGTTAACCCTCCTATCGCCAAGCCCCGACTCTCGCAGCTCCTGTTTGCCAGCCTTGAGTAGGCTTCTATTGATGTCGATACCGTAGTAGTTTCCGTCGTTCAAGTGGCGCACAAAATGAACACCTCCGCGCAGGGCGCCACACCCAACATCCAGAAATTTCGATTCCGGCGTAAGCCCCCTGGAAATCATGAAGTCGCACTGCAGCTGACCAACTTCATCCCAAAGCCCGCCTACGAAACCTCGGTGCTTCTTCAGCTTCACCTCAATTGCGGACAGCTCCCGCCCGTATGAGTTGATCTTCTTCAGGTCCATGATGCCAGTCCTGTTGCGCCGCAGTGAGTTACGTGGACGCTCGACAAACGAGCAGCCGAGCGCGGGCAGCCCGTGCCTGCGCGCAGGTTACCAGAGCCACGGTGTACCTTGACTAGTTAAGCCTCAACCACCTCAGGACAGTCTCACCGATAGCAATTCGCCCCCCGAAGACCGCCTAGATCCCCGGCAAAGCTCCCAAACACATATTCCTGCTCCGACGGACCCCGTCGCATTTCGCGCCTTGCGTTGGTGTAGCCAATAGTGTGTGATTCCGCCTCTAGTCCGGCATACTGACGCCGTGGGGGAAGGTCAATGCGGTGCCGCGAACGGCTCCGCAGAGTCTTGGCACCCTGGTTCGGCGGCTCTGCCGATGCATTCGGTCGCGAAGGCATCGGCCAGCTTCGAATTGTCTTACAGCCAGTTGTCCCTACGTGTCCTAGCCACGCCGTCGCACAATCGCCGTATCAACCGCGGAGCTGGAGCGCTACGCGCCGCTTCGACAGCAGGGGGCTGCTCTTGACCGCGAACCACGTAGGGACGGATGGCCGCCCTGTCGCCCTATTCGTGATGGGTGTCAGCCGTTCCGGTACGTCGGCGCTTACGCGGGTTCTCGCGCTGTGTGGCGGTACGCTTCCGCCCGCGCTCGAAGGCGCCAATGCAAGCAATCCGCTCGGCCACTGGGAGCCGAGCGAGGCGATCGACATCAACGATGCGATTCTGTACCGCCACCGCAGTAGCGTCAACGACCCGACAATGCGTGTGCAATCGGAAGGTGCTTTCGACGCCGAGGAGAGAGCGGCCTGCATCGCCGAGATCGGAAAATTTCTGGCCAAGTTGCCGCGCGCGCCGCTCGTGCTGATCAAGGAGCCGCGGATAACGGCGCTCCCCGAGGTCTGGTTCGAAGCGGCAGAGACGGCAGGATTCGAGGT
>CAZOIX010000243.1:0-6287 GCA_964579685.1 uncultured Mycobacterium sp. | reverse complement strand
ACCTGGTGCTCGGTGGCATGGGGGTCTGGAGCAAGCTGAACAGCAACGTCGGCGACCTGTTGACCAGCGCCAGCGGAAGTTCGGGCGGTGAGCTGGTGTCCAGCGGAACCATATTCGGCGGCGCGGCCCTCATCGGCCTGGTCAACATCGTCCTGCTGACGGCGATGGCGACCGTCGGCGCTTTCATCTACAACCTCACCACCGACATCGTCGGAGGAATCGAAGTCACCCTGGCTGACCGCGACTGATCGGTTTGGGCGGGAGCTTACGATTGCGGTAGTCTCGTCGCTCGGCCGTACCGGCTACACGGGGCTATAGCTCAGGCGGTTAGAGCGCTTCGCTGATAACGAAGAGGTCGGAGGTTCGAGTCCTCCTAGCCCCACGGAAAGGTTCACACCATGAGGGTTGTGGTGCTGCTCGCCACAGCGGTCGCCGCGGTTGTCGCCGTGACGATCTGGCGGTCTCGGCACGACGTCGAGGTGTGGCATGCGGCGGCCGACGTGCCAGCCTGACATATATCCCGACAGGGGGCCTTAGCTCAGTTGGTAGAGCGCTGCCTTTGCAAGGCAGAAGTCAGGGGTTCGAATCCCCTAGGCTCCACTCCGATCCCCGATATTCCTACGCGCACAACCGATTCCGACGGTCACGGTCGCGGCGACACCTCCACGCTTGGCGGCAGCGGCGATGGTTCCGGCTGCGTCGAACGGCGCACGATGGAGAACACCACCGCTCCCCCGGCCAGCGTCGCGACGCCCAGTGCGGCCCACAGCAGCGGGCGTTTGCGCCGCCGCGTACGCGCCTTTTGCAGGGCCTGCGGCAGGCCCGACACCACCTCCTGGGCGGCGGCGAGTTCGGCGGCGATGGTGTCCTGGGCGGCCGCCAGCTCCTGGCTCAGCTGACCCTTCAGCCGACTGCTGCGGTAGCGGTCGCCGACCCAGGACGCCGACGCCTGGGCACCGTCCAGGCCGAGGCCCAACGCCCCCCACGTGACGTCGACCGGACCGACCGCCGAATATTTCAGGCCGCGCGACAACCGCTGCCCGGGGGTCAATCGGATCTCGGTCTTGGAAGGCATATCGCACCTCTCTCACGGGCTGACGGGGAATCGCTACCAGACTGCCACCAACTGCAACACAGCGGTGCCCGTTGGGCAGCGAAGCGGGCGTGGCACACTGGCATCCCGTGACGAGCCCCATTCAGACAGCGACCGCGACGCTGCACACCAACCGTGGTGACATCAAGATCGCCCTCTTCGGAAATCACGCGCCCAAGACAGTCGCCAACTTCGTGGGACTGGCACAGGGCACCAAGGACTACAGCACGCAGAACGCCTCGGGCGGATCGTCGGGTCCGTTCTACGACGGCATGGTCTTCCACCGCGTCATCGACGGGTTCATGATCCAGGGCGGTGACCCCGAGGGCAGCGGCCGCGGCGGCCCCGGGTACGAGTTCGCCGACGAGTTCCATCCCGAGTTGACCTTCGATAAGCCCTACCTTCTCGCCATGGCCAACCGGGGGCCGGCCACGAACGGCTCGCAGTTCTTCATCACGGTCGGCAAGACGCCGCACCTGAACCGCAAGCACACGATTTTCGGTGAGGTCACCGACCAGGAGTCGCAAAAGGTGGTCGACGCGATCGCGACGACGGCCACCGATCAACGGGACCGGCCGACCGAGCCCGTGGTCGTCGAGTCGATCACCATCACCTGACCGTCAGGAGCCAGCGAAACCGGCGTCGGTCAGGGCGTCGAGGACATGCAGCGGGTCGGTGCCCAGATCCCATCGGGTGAACACCAGTAGCCGATCGTTTACCGTGTCGATCTCGAGCAGCCGCATCTTGCGGCCGATCCGGCGGAACTCCGTGATGCGGATGCGCTTGATATCGGCGCGCGTCAGCTCGGTTTCGCCCAGTAGGCTGCGGGTGACGAGGGCGTCATTTTTGATAGCCAGCTTCGGTCGAGCACGCCACGACAAAGTTGCAAACACAATCAACCCGACGGCGGCAACGCCCACCAAAATCCGCCCCGGAGGGTCTGTGATCAGGGTCACAGCGCCGACAGCCAAGATAAGGCCGCCTATGCCGCACGCCGCGATGCCTCCGGCGGAGGGACTCCACTCAGTTTGCTGCACAGCGTCCTAACACCCTTTTACCGTGGCGAATGAGGTTATCCACAGGTGCTATCCCCAATGGGGATGAATCACATCGGTGTGATCCGGTGACGACAAGGTTGCTAAACGGGTAACGCGCAGAAGCGGGGTTAAATTCATACCGCTCGTTGTGTCACTCACCGCCAGCGCATCGTGAGCAACAGCCCACTGATCATGAACGCGAAGGCGATGGCGTAGTTCCAGGGGCCCAAATCCGCGAGGAACGGGATGGCGGATGCCGCCAGCTGGAACACCAGCAGCCACGCCAGCCCGATCAGCATCAGGCCGACGAAAAACACCACGAACCACGTGCTCGACGGCCCGGCCTTGACCTTGACCGGAGTCCGGCTCACCGGGCTGATGGTGAAGTCGTTCTTCTTGCGAACCTTGGACTTGGGCATGCGTACCTTCGGGACAGACGGCGTCACACGGTGCGACGATGTAGTAAGCCTATCGCAGGCAGCAGACCCGGGAGACCAGCCGATGAGCCCCACGACGAAGTCCGCGTGGCGGTTCGGCGTGCCGGTGGTCTGCCTGCTGGCCGGGCTTTTGCTGGCCGCCACGCATGACGTGTCCGGGGGCGGCGAGATCAGGCGCAGCGACGCACCGCGGCTGGTCGACCTGGTGCGGGAGGCACAGGCTTCGGTGGATCGGCTGACCACCGAGCGTGACGCACTGGTGAACGCACTCGACACCCATCACGGTGGATCACCCGGGGCAGCCGCGGCCCTGACCGCCATCACCAACCGTTCCGCCAAACTCGCGGTCGAGGCAGGCCTGGAGCCGATGCGCGGACCCGGCCTGGTGGTGACCCTCAACGACGCTCAGCGCGACGCGCAGGGCCGATTCCCCCGGGACGCCTCCCCCGACGACCTCGTGGTCCATCAGCAGGACATCGACGCCGTCCTCAACGCACTCTGGACCGCAGGCGCGGAGGGCATCCAGATGCAGGACCAGCGCATCATCGGCACCTCCGCGCCGCGCTGCGTCGGCAATACGCTGCTGCTCAACGGGCGCACGTACAGCCCGCCGTATGTCATCTCCGCGATCGGCGACGCGTCAGCCATGCAGGCCGCGCTGGCCGCGGCGCCGATGGTCACCCTCTACCGGCAGTACGTGATCCGGTTCGGGTTGGGCTACAGCGAGGAGCCCAAGGCGAACATGGACCTCGTCGGGTACTCCGGGCCGGTGCGGATGAAATACGCCAAGCCCGCGGGACCCATCGGTTACTGAGCGATCCGGCCACGCCGAAAACGCTGCAGGTAGCCTGATCCGATGCAGGTTCTCGTTGTCGACAACTACGACAGCTTCGTGTTCAACCTCGTCCAGTACCTGGGCCAGCTCGGGGTGGACGCCGAGGTCTGGCGTAACGACGACGACCGCCTGACCACTCCGGCCGACATCGCCGACGCCGCGGCGGCGTTCGACGGTGTGCTGCTCTCCCCCGGGCCGGGCACTCCCGAGCGCGCAGGGGCGTCGATCCCGCTCGTCAAGGCCTGCGCCGCCGCGGGGACGGCGCTGCTCGGCGTGTGCCTGGGCCACCAGGCCATCGGCGTGGCATTCGGCGGCACCGTCGACCGGGCGCCAGAGCTGCTACACGGCAAGACCAGCACCGTGCATCACGCCGATGCCGGTGTGCTGCGGGGCCTGCCCGATCCCTTCACGGCCACGCGCTATCACTCGTTGACCATCCTTCCCGAGTCGATGCCGGCCGAACTGGAAGTGATCGCACGCACCGAGGGCGGCGTCGTCATGGGGGTACGCCACGTCGAATTGCCGATCCATGGCGTGCAGTTCCACCCCGAGTCCATCCTCACCGAGGGCGGGCATCGAATGCTGGCCAACTGGCTGGGCTACTGCGGGGCCGCGCCGGACGAGACGCTGGTGCGCCGGCTGGAGGACGAAGTGGCCGGGGCGGTCGCCGCGGCTACGACGCGAAGCTCAGCGTGATCCTGCTGTCGTAGTTCACCGCGGCGCCCGGGACCGGGCTCTGGGTCACCACCGCGTTGGTGCGCTGCCCCGAGTTCTGCACGTCGGCGCCCTTGTCGAGGTCGCCGGTCCAGCCCAGTGCCCGCAGTCGCGGCTGGGCGGCGTCCCAGAACATGCCGCGCAGATCGGGCATGACGAACTGGTTGCCCCGAGACACCTGCATCTGAATCACCGTGTCGACCGGAACCGTCTCTCCCGCAGGCGGATTGGTGCCGATCAGCTGGCCCACCGGTTCTGTGCTGTCGACCTGCACCGGCACGGTCTTGGTGAACCCCGAGGCCGTCAGGATCTGCACCGCACTGTCCTGTGACTGTCCCCTGACATCGGGGACCGGACGTGTCTCGGGGCCCGCGCCGATCACGATGGTGATCTCGTTGGTGATCGCCGACGTCTGGTTGACCGGCGGGTTGGTGCCGAGAACCTTGTCCTTCATCTCGGGAGTCGACGGCGACGACGACGGCCGGAAGTTCTCGAAGCCCGCATCGGTGAGCTTCTCTACCGCATCGTCGTAGCTGAGATTCCTGACGTCGGGTATCTCGCGCTGTTCGGGGCCGGTGGACACATTGATGGTGATCTCGTCGCCGGCGTCGACCGATGAGTTGGCCGCCGGATCTGTGTCGATCACGTGGTCCGGCGGGACCTTGGAATCGGGCTTCTGCAAGGTGCGCGTCCTGAAGCCGCGGTTCTGCAGCTCGGCGATGGCGTCGGCCGAGGCCTGATTGCTCACATCGGGCACCTGGACATCGCGGGTACCGCCGCCGACCATGTTGATCGCCAGGGTCACCACCACGGTGAGTACGGCCAGCACCGCGACGGCGATGAGCCAGCGGGTGACCGAGCCGCGCTTCTCCCGCTCGTAATACTGCGGCCGCGCCCGGCCGACGGCACCGATCGGTTCGGTCCGATGATCGCCCGGCGCGGCCGACATCATCGAGCTGCGCTCGGCGTCGGTGAACACCTTCGGTGCGTCGGGCTGCTCCCCGCTGTGCACCTTCACCAGGTCGGAGCGCATCTCGGCGGCGGTCTGATACCGGTTGTCGGGGTTCTTCGCCAGCGCCTTGAGCACCACGGCGTCCAGCCCGGGGGAGATGCCGTCGTGACGCTGCGACGGGGGCACCGGATCCTCGCGGACGTGTTGATAGGCCACCGCGACCGGTGAATCGCCGACGAAAGGTGGCTCGCCGGTGAGGATTTCGTAGAGCACGCAGCCCAGCGAGTAGACGTCGGAGCGGGCGTCGACCTTCTCGCCGCGCGCCTGCTCGGGAGACAGGTACTGGGCGGTGCCGATCACCGCGGCGGTCTGGGTGACGCTGTTGGCGTCGGCCAGCGCCCGTGCGATACCGAAGTCCATCACCTTCACCGCGCCGGTGTCGCTGATCATGATGTTCGCGGGCTTGACGTCGCGGTGGATGATGCCGTGCTGGTGGCTGAAGTTCAGTGCCTGGCAGGCGTCGGCGATGACCTCGATGGCCCGGCGCGGCTCCATCGGCCCGTCGGTGTGCACGATGTCGCGCAGCGTGACCCCGTCGACGTACTCCATCACGATGTAGGGCAGGGGACCGTTGGGGGTCTCGGCCTCGCCGGTGTCGTAGACGGCGACGATCGCGGGATGGTTCAGGGCGGCAGCGTTCTGGGCCTCTCGCCGGAACCGGAGATAGAAGCTCGGATCGCGGGCCAGATCGGCGCGCAGCACCTTGACCGCCACATCGCGGTGTAACCGCTGATCACGCGCCAAATGGACCTCGGACATGCCGCCGAAGCCCAGGATGTCGCCGAGTTCGTACCGGTCGGACAGGTGTTGCGGGGTTGTCATGGTGATGTCTGTTCTCGAGTCGAGGGCCGCCGACCCTCCGGCTCCGTGGACGGAGGCGTCACCTGCACCGTTGCCAGCGACGCCATCGCATTGTGTCGGGTTACCCCGAATTCTTCTCCACCATGACGGATGGCGCCCTGTTCGGTCCAATCCGGCATCGCCGTCGGTGAGAACGGGGTGGTCTCGGTGATCGTGTTGGTGATCGTCGGCGGTGGGGTCTGCTCCTGGTCCTTACGGTCTTGGGCGTTGAGCACGATGAGGATCGCGATGACGATGGCCAGGGCGCCGAGCACTCCGGCGGCCCACAGCAGCGCCCGTTGGCCCGAGGAGAACGTGC
>CAZOIX010000242.1:0-6289 GCA_964579685.1 uncultured Mycobacterium sp. | reverse complement strand
GCTCGGTACCGAGCGTCACGAGTCCAGGCGCATCGACAACAAGCTGCGCGGTCGCGCAGGCCGTCAGGGCGATCCGGGCGATTCCCGGGTCTAACTGTCACTGGCTGATGAACTGATGCGCCGCTTCAACGGCGCGGCGCTGGAAACGATCATGAACCGCGTCAACCTGCCCGACGACGTGCCGATCGAGGCCAAGATGGTCACCAAGGCCATCCGCAGCGCCCAGACGCAGGTCGAGCAGCAGAACTTCGAGGTCCGCAAGAACGTCCTCAAGTACGACGAAGTGATGAACAAGCAGCGCATGGTCATCTACGACGAGCGCCGTCGCATCCTGGAGGGCGAGAATCTCGCCGATCAGGCGCACAAGATGCTGATCGACGTCATCACCGCCTACGTCGAGGGGGCCACCGCCGAGGGGTATTCCGAGGACTGGGACCTCGAACAGCTCTGGACGGCGCTGAAGCAGCTCTACCCGGTCGGCATCGACCACCATGACCTGATCGACTCCGACGCCGTCGGCGAGGCGGGGGAGCTCACCCGCGAGGAGTTGCTGCAGGCGCTGATCGCCGATGCGGAGAAGGCCTATGCGGTCCGTGAAAAAGAGCTCGAGGAGATCGCGGGTGAGGGGGCGATGCGCCAGCTGGAGCGCAACGTGCTGCTCAACGTGATCGATCGCAAATGGCGCGAGCACCTCTACGAGATGGACTACCTCAAGGAAGGCATCGGGCTGCGCGCGATGGCGCAGCGCGACCCCCTGGTGGAGTACCAGCGCGAGGGCTACGACATGTTCATCGGCATGCTCGAGGGTATGAAGGAGGAGTCGGTCGGCTTCTTGTTCAACGTGTCGGTGGAGGCTGCGCCTGCTCCCCAGGAAGCTCGAGTGGCGCCGGTCGCCGTGCCGCAGGGCCTCGCCGAGTTCGCCCAGGCCGCCGCCGCCAAGGCCGAGGAGGAGGGCGCGGTCGCCACCAAGGAGCGCCCGGCGCCGGCGGGGCTGCACGCCAAGGGAATCGACAACGAGCCACCGCCGATGACCTACAGCGGTCCGTCCGAGGACGGTTCGGCAGAGGTCAAACGCGCCGGTGGAAACGGTGGCGGTCCCCGGCCGCGGACGGGCGGTACGCGCAAGGAGCGGCGCGAGGCCGCGCGTCAGCAGGCCCGCGAAACCAAACGCCGCGGTTAGGGTGTGAGCAACGCGGCGATGCGCTCCAGCGTGGCGCGCATCCCGTCCTCGGCCTGCTTGGGCATCGACCCCAGTTTGAGCATTGCCCGTTGCCGGTCGGCCGATACGTCCCACGTCTCACGGATCAGCGTGCCGCCCTCCACTGGCTCGAGTTCGTAGCGCCAGATCCGGCCGCCGATCAGGCCGAGTGGCCCCATCGTGGTTTTCCAGGCGATGCGACGGTCGGCATCGAACTCGATGACGGTGTTGCTGGTGCGGTACGGCAGGAACAGCGTTTCCGGACGCCCCCGCATCGACATGCCGAACGTGGAGCCCAGCGTCAAGGGCTGCGACGGCTGGGCTGAATGGTCCACCGTCCCCGAACCGTCGAAGCTGGAATGCTTTCCCGCATCGGCGATCAGGGCGAAAATCTGCTCGGCCGGCGCATCGATGACCCGTTCCACGCTGACGGTGTTTCCCTGCACCACCTCACCCTATCGCCGCGCACCGGTGGCTCACCCGATCTGCAGGGCGCATATGCGCCAGCGCTCGCCGCTCAGTTCGATCCGCGCCGCCAGCGCACGCACCCGCGGCCCGGTGGTGTACGTCCCGAACACCTCGGCCATCGAGCCCTCGGCGCCGTCGACCATGCGCAGCCGCATCCGGTGAAGCTTCGCCACGGTGCGCACGCTGTTCGTCCGGCCGGCCCCGGCGTGCGATGAGCGGCTCAACCCGATGACGGTGTCGATCAGCGCCGGCGCCAACAGTGGACGCAGCTGCGCCACGGGCCGGCGTCGGTCGATCACCTCGAGCACGCAGCGCAGTGCCGCATCGGCGAAGGCCACCGCGGCGTGTGGCGGGTCAGTGTCCCGAACAACGACATGAGGTGCCGCTCGGCGGGAGTGCGACGCGCGGCGGCGCAGCACCGGTGTCGATCGGCACACCGACATGCCGACCGGTGCCGGCTCGTAGTCGACAACGGGCGAAACCAGCGGTGTTCGCGGGCGCGCCGGCGTACCCGGGGTACCCGGTGTGGTGTCGGGGGATGATGTCATGGGATGCTCTCCGGCGGTCGGGGGAACTGAACGCATCTGCCGGAGAGTTGCAGACTGGTTCATGATCTCACGGGTTGCAGGGGGGTCGATGCACCCGTGATGCGCAGCGACAGGTTTGGCCGCTACGTTGGCTGTAGGACCACCGCGGCACACACCGCGTAGTGAACGAGGGGGCGGCGCGGCGATGGTGACTAGGTTGTCGGCCTCTGATTCGACGTTCTTCCACCTGGAGAACACGTCGACGCCGATGTACGTGGGCTCCCTGTCGATCCTACGGAAACCGCGCAACGGTCTGAGCTACGAGACCCTGCTCGGAACCGTCGAACAGCGGCTCCCGCAGATCCCGCGCTACCGCCAGAAGGTTCGTGAGGTGACGCTCGGCCTGGCCCGTCCGGTATGGGTCGACGACCCCGATTTCGACATCACCTATCACATCCGCCGCTCGGCGCTGCCCTCTCCCGGCAGCGACGGTCAGCTGCACGAGCTGATCGCACGACTGGGCTCCCGTCCGCTGGACAAGTCGAGGCCGCTGTGGGAGATGTATCTGATCGAGGGTCTGGCCAAGAACCGGATCGCGATCTACACCAAGTCGCATCAGGCGCTGGTGAACGGTATGACGGCGCTCGAGATCGGGCATGTCATCGCCGACCGCACGCAGAAACCTCCGGAGTTCGGCGAAGACATCTGGATCCCGGCCCGCGAGCCCAGCGACCGCCGACTGCTGTTCGGCGCCGTCGGTGAGTGGGTGACCCGTCCCGCGGAACAGCTTTCAGAGCTTCGTTCGGCGGTCGTCGGTGTCGCCACCAATGCCGGTCAGCTGGCCGACGTCGGCCGCCGGTTCGTCGACGTGGCTCGTACCGTCGCCCGTGGCACAGCGCCCAACAGTCCGCTGAACACGAGGGTGTCGCGCAACCGCCGGTTCGCTGTCGCCAGCGGGAGCCTGGAGGACTACCGCCTGGTACGGGCCCGGTACGACTGCGACGTCAACGACGTCGTGCTCGCGGTGGTGGCCGGTGCGCTGCGAAATTGGCTGATGTCGCGTGGCGAGCCGGTGACGCCGACGACGACGATGCGCGCCATGGCGCCGATGTCGGTCTACCCCGACGCCGAGCTGGACACGTCGGGTCCGGGACAGGCAATCAGCGAGGTGTCGCCGTTCCTGGTGGATCTGCCGGTCGGGGAGGGCAACGCTGTCGTGCGGCTGTCACAGATTGCGCATGCCACCGAAGCTCATCCGACGGCCGCCAGCCTCGTCGACGCCAGAACCATCGTCACGTTGTCGGGCTTCGCGCCGCCCACACTGCACGCCATGGGTATTCGTGTCGCAACGGACTTCTCGGCGCGCCAGTTCAATCTGTTGATCACCAATGTGCCGGGTGCGCAGAAGCAGATGTACATCGCGGGCACCAAATTGTTGGAGACGTATTCGGTGCCGCCGCTGCTGCACAACCAGGTGCTGGCCATCGGGGTCACGTCCTACAACGGCATGCTCTACTTCGGCATCAACGCCGACCGGGAAGCGATGAGCGACGTCGAGGTGCTGCCCGATCTGCTGCGCGAGTCCCTCGAAGAACTGCTGGAGGCCGCGCGGTGAGGGGATCGCCATCGGCCACCGCCGGCACCGCTACGACGGTGTGGCGTCCTTCGCCGACGCCCGTTCGCCGTTGGTGCGCTGCGCCTCCGCCGAGTTCCTGAATTCCTCGGTGTCGAAGACCTCGCCGCCCAACGGATCCTCCAAGTTGGCGACCACGATGGCCCCCGTCTCCGGATGGACCTCGCACGTATCGACGTCGACGCTGCGCACCGCGACCAGACCGGCCAGCGTGGCCGAAACGTCGTGACGTGGGTGGCGTTCGGAGCCGGAGACGCTCTCGGGCTCCGAGATGTGCAGCAGCCGAGGCGTGGTGGCCACGTCGTACCGGAAGGCGCGCAGCATGGCCCAGCACGCGACGACCATCACGATCGAGAACGGCAGCGCAGTTGCGATCGATGCCGTCTGGAGTGCGGTCAGGGACCCCGCGCCGCCGATGATGAGCAGCACCGCGGCCGCCGCACCTTCCAGCAGCGCCCAGTACACCCGAGTGGCTTTGGGGGGGTTCAACTCGCCACCGGAGGACAGGATGTCGATCACCAGCGAACCGGAGTCCGAGGACGTCACGAAGAAGAACACGATGACGGCCACCGCGATCACGCTGGTGATGACACCCAGCGGCAGCCCCTCGAGAAGCCGGAACAACGAGGTATTGGTGTCCACCGCACCGTCGACGAGCATGTCGCCTCCGTCGCGCTGACGCAGGATCGCCGAGTCGCCGAAGATGGTGAACCACAACGACCCGATCAGCGTCGGGATCAGCATCACGCCCGCAATGAACTCGCGAATGGTGCGACCGCGCGAAATTCTGGCGATGAACATCCCGACGAAGGGTGCCCAGCTGATCCACCAGCCCCAGTAGAAGATCGTCCAGCTGCCCAGCCACTCACCATCGGAGAACGGCGCGGTTCGCAGCATCAGCTGGGGGAGGGACTGAACATAGATGCCCAGGTTCTGAATCCATGCCTGCAGCAAGAACAGGGTGGGGCCGAGCAACAGCACGAAGAGAGCGAGCGCCGAGGCCAGCGTCATGTTGATGTTGGACAGCCACTTGAGCCCCTTGTTGACACCGGACACCACCGAGAACGTGGCGATGCCGGTGATGACGCAGATCATGCCGACGATCCACCAGTTGTTCAGCTGGATCCAGCCCAGGTATTGCAGACCGGCGCCGATCTGGGTGATGCCGAAGCCGAGGGAGGTCGCGACCCCGAACAGGGTGCCGACGATGGCGACGACATCGACGGCATGGCCGATCCATCCTTCCACCCGTTGGCGGCCCAACAGGGGCTCCAACAGCCATCGGACGGTCAACGGCCGACCTCGTCGGTAGGTCATGTAGGCCATGCCGAGACCCACCACAACGTAGATGCCCCACGCGTGCAGGCCCCAGTGGAACAGGGTCAGGGCCATCGCCTGGTTGGCTGCCGGGTCGGTGAGCCCGGGGACGCCTCGCGACGCGGGTGGCTCGGCGTAGTGCGTCAGCGGTTCAGCGACGCCGTAGAAGACCAACCCGATGCCCATGCCCGCGCTGAACAACATCGCCAACCACGACCAGAAGCCGAATTCCGGTTTCTCGTTGTCGCGGCCCAGCCGGATACTGCCGATGCGCGACAAGGCGCAGTACGCGGCGAACAGCACGAAGCCGGTGGTGATGAGGATGTACCACCAGCCGACGGTGCTGGTGATCGTCGTGTTCAGCGACGAAAATGCTTCCTCGGCGACCCCGGCGTACGCCGCCGCGAACACGATCAGCCCGATGATGATGACCGATGCCGGAACGAAGACGGGGGCTTTCAGACTCCGAAACGCGTTCCTGACGCCCCTCGGTTCGGACTCGGCCGTGGGGCCGGGCTCCGTCTGACTGGTCACGATCGTCCTCCTCGCGTCGAGTTCTCGCCCGGCCGGAGTGCCGGCGATCTCGTGGCCGGCTGACCTTGTCACGATCGTCGAACGCCAGCGCTCTTACACGGCTCCCGTCAGCTCGAGGCGTTGGAACGGGGCTCCGGCCTGAATTCCGGCACGTCGCCCGACCCTAGTCCACGCGGGATCCCGCGGTTTTGTTGGCCGCGGACTACGGATAGCCAGTTGACGCAACGGCTAACCTCCCTTCGTGCGTGTGTACGTGCCGGCAACGCTGGCCATGCTTCAGCAGCTCGTCGCTGACCAGATGTTGCATGCCCGCAGCGGAACAGCGTTCGCGGTGACGCCCACGCTGCGCGAGGCCTATGCCCAGGGCGACGACGACGAACTGGCCGACGTCGCGCTGCGCGAGGCCGCGCTGGCGTCGCTGCGGCTACTTGCCGGGGAGGGCACATCGAACATGCCGCCGCGCCGGGCGGTGGTGGAGGCCGAGGTCAGCGACGCGACGCCGCGGCCGGATCTCGACGACGCGGTGGTGCGGCTGCCGGGTCCGATCGCGTTCGACGACGTGATCGCGGCCTATGTCGAGGGGATCCGGTCGGTCTCCCGCTTCCGCGCGGC
>CAZOIX010000241.1:0-6294 GCA_964579685.1 uncultured Mycobacterium sp. | reverse complement strand
GCAGGTCAAGCTCGTACGCGCATCATCAACTCAGGAACGTGAGCCAACTCAGGTCTCATATGCCATCGAGACATCGTCGAGATCCAGTTGTTGGGGTAGCTCGTCGGGACGCTGCCGCGCGGTGAGGTAGACGATCGTGGCCTCGATGATGGCGGCCTCATCGGCATCGGGTCCACCGATTTGAGTGACGGTGTCCGGATCGGCTCGGACTCTTATCGTGAGATCGTCGCCGTCTATCTGCATCCGGATGAGGTAGTCATGATCGCCAAGTGCTTCAATACGTGGCTGTTCATCAGCAGACATTATTGGAGCCCAGCATATTTCATAGTGGAATTCTGTCGACCTAGGGAAGATGTCGGCGAAGCCTCCGAATCAGTTGTTACTGTCACCAAAGGAATGCCCTGATCAGTGTTCCGATCCATGTAACGGCGCCGCATAGGTCTATCCGGGCAGGGGATCCGCTGCATCAGCCCTCTGCACGGTCGGCAGCGTCGCTAGGTGGGCCACGCACAGGTCTGCCTCCTCGAACGCGGAGAGACGGTTAACCGTCACAGGCGCACGCATCCCAGACAGTGCTCCTTGCATCAACCCGAGGTGCACGGAACAAATCAATGTTCCATAGGTACCGACCACATCATGGAAGGGACAGTGGCGCAATCGAATATGCTGAGTTCGCCGCCCGAGTGGAGTTTCCGGCTTGAATCCGAGATCGGTGAGCAGCTCGACGAGGCGGACAACCGACGTCCCCTTCGACATCGTTCGTCGTGGCGGCGTTCCGACAAGTGTTGGTCCCCAAGCGCGACCCAACTCTGTGGCTCTCACATCGGGATCCTGGGTGGTGTCGGCGAGGTAACCGGCCAGGATGGTAGCGAGAAGCCTGTAATTCGTTGGGCCGTCAGGGTCCATCTGCTTGCGTACGCGAAATAAGGTTGGGGGACGGCCTGGTGCGCCGGTATCACTGGTGAGCTGTTCGATACGTCCACTGTCCAGGAGTGATTCGATATGGAAGCGAACTGTATTGGGGTGCACATCCAGTTCTTCTGCCAGGCTGATGATGCTGCGCGGTTGTGCTGAGTCACGCAGCGTTTGGAGGACGATGTCGCGTCGCTTCGTCTCGGTCGTGGGCTTGACGCGCATCACATCGCCTGCTGTCGAGACGGAACAGTCGACATGCTCATGGTTAGTATCACCGCGCCGATCCGCAGAGCATCGCCAAAGGCGCTACGGAGTAAGCCCATGTGCGCGTTGGTTGATCGGAACCTCATGTGTAAGCACATTACTCCGAAGGACAATTGGATGAATACAATCGTGGGTATGGGTACGTTCGGTGAACGCCTCCGGCGATCGGATGTCGCCGAGCCGGGTGGTGAATGTCCGTACGTTCGGGGTGTTAGATGGTCTTTCGCAGGTGGGCCAAGCCCCAAGTGTTTACGACGCGTGCGATCTGGATAGCTGGCAAGATAATGCCTATCTCGATGATTCCGGTCATCCGGATTACCGACGTCGGTCCGGCTAATGCATTCTGATCGTTCGCGATGCGACGCATGAAAAGCGCGCTGAGTACCCGGTGGTCAACCTCGATGGGTCTCGATGTGCCAATCATCAACGCTCCAATGGGTGGTGTGGCCGGGGGCGCGTTGGCGGCGGCGGTCGCACGCGGCGGAGGCCTAGGCATGATCGGTATTGGCAGTGACGGATCCACCGCGACGTTGAAGAACGAACTGCGCCACCTCTCAGAGCTACGCCGCCCTTTCGGCGTCGGTCTCATCAGTTGGGCCCTGCGCGCCGAACCAGAGTTGCTTTGCCTGACGTTGGACTCTCGGCCCGCGTTGGTGTGCGTCAGTTTCGGAGAGGACTGGTCCTGGGTCCAACCGGCCCGAGACCAGGGCTGCCTCACGGCGACGCAGGTCGCCGATCTGCAGACTGCCCAGCGCGCCGTCGAGGCAGGGGTGCAGGTGGTGGTCGCACGGGGAGCGGAGGGAGGTGGGCACGGCCAACCGAGCACTGGCACGTTGCCGCTGCTTGCCGAGATCATCGACCGGGTAGAAGTGCCGGTGCTGGCCGCGGGCGGCATAGCGTCGGGACGCGCATTAGCCGCGGTGCTCGCCGCCGGTGCTTCTGGGGCATGGCTGGGCACCGCCTTCGCAGCTTGTCCCGAAACTACGCTTCCTGACGCGGCTCGGCGACAGCTGCTCGCTGCCCACGGTATGGACACCGTCGTCACCCGCGTGTTCGACATCGCGCTGGGCTACCCATGGCCGCCGAATATCCCGGAGCGGGTACTTCGGAATGCATTCACCGACGCGTGGTGCGGCCACGACAGTCAATTGGCGGCCGACTCTGAAGCTGTGCAGGTGTTGCGTGAGGCCATTGCAGACAACGATTATCGGCTGGCACCCATCAATGCGGGCCAAGGCGTCGGAGAAATTTCAGCTAGTGAACCAGCCGATGCGGTGATAAGCCGGCTTTGTGCCGAAGCACTGGAATCCCTCGAACGGTATCGCGTCGATCCACTCTGACGACGAATCAACGATGATGCCAGCCGCCGCATGGATAAACGAGCAGAGCCCGAGGCGCGTGGCTGTTGAAGGGCCGGCCTCAAGGACTACCACTGGATTGAGCTGAAGATTCTCACGACACCTCCAGCCATGACGCCATCGCAGTGATTGCTTGTGCATCCTTACCCAACAGTGGAGGGTTCCTCAAGCATGGTCGACACCTCGCGCGCCCGCCTCTTACGCATTCGCGTAGTCCCGATCCGCACCTCTGAGTCCGCGATGATGTATGTCGGTCTCTCGATAAGATCTCCAATAGTGCGGGCGCCAACCACTATTCGGTGGTCTGCACCATATCTCGTCGCCGCGAGTGCAGCGCTCGTCGCGTCGGGCTGCTCCGACGGCTATGACGCGCTCGGTACCCACACCGCCGCCGTGTCCATCAACGGAACTGAGCTCGAGAAGCGCCTCCCCGTCCGGTCCGAACAGATCCGTCGCCACTGGTACATCGAAACGCTGAAGGAAAACCCCGGCTTCACCGCCCAGATTCAGATGGCTGACTCAGCGATTGCTCGCGGGGTGCAGATCGAGCGACTGGGCGGTTTCACAGGCAGCTTCTGGGACGGGACCGTCGGAACGGCCGACGCCGCGATCGCCGATGGCACCGTGCGAGTGAGTGGCATGGCCGAGGATTACTACCACCGGGATCCGGCAGAGGGCGCGACCGCTGAATTCCTCATCCGGACCGACTGTTGAGGTGACCAAGACACCAAGGCGCATCATGGGGGGTGGTCCCGTAGCGAGCGAATGGAGCGATCGGCGAACGCCAATGCCGGAACGGCCAACAGCACACCGACGACTCCGGCGAGCACCGCGCCGCCGGACAGCGCGATCAGTACCGCCAACGGGTGCAGCTCGACGGCCCGCCCCATGATCAGTGGCTGCAGCACGTTGCCCTCGAGCTGTTGCACCGCAAGGACCACCGCGAGGGTGAGCAGAGCGTAGAGCCAGCCTTTGGCCAGAAAGGCCGCCACGACGGCGAGAAACCCGGTCACCACCGCGCCGAAGAACGGGATGAAGGCGCCGAAGAACACCAGCGACGCGAGCGGGAGCGCCAAGGGGATGCCCAGGACGACAAGCCCGGCGCCGATCCCGACGGCGTCGACGAGCGCCACCACGACGGTTGCGCGCACATAGCTGGTCAGTGCCGTGTAGCCCGCTACGCCGGAATCGCGAACCCGATCTCGGATCGTGTCGGGGAATACGGCGGTGACGAAGCGGTAGATGTCGCGGCCGCTGTGCAGGAAGCAGACGAGGGCAAAGATCGCGACGAAGAGTCCGCCGACGAGTTGGGTGGTCACACCCGCGGTGGAGACCAGCCCGTTGGTGACACGCGCCTGGTGCTCTTGGATCGCGGCAATCGCCGAGTCGCCGAGATTGTCGACCTGGCGTTCGCTCATGTTCAGCGGGCCGTCGGTCAGCCATTGCCGCAGCTCGTCGATGCTGCCCGCAACCTGTCCGAACAGGTCGGGTAAACCGTTGACCAGGCGGGTGCCCACGAAGGCGAGGACGCCACCGATCAGGCCGAGCCCGCCGAGGAACACCAGCGCGACGGCCAGGCTTCGGGGACATCGGCGCCGGTGCAGTCCGTCGACAGCCGGCAGGAGTAGTGCGCTGATGATCAGCGCGATCGCAAGGGGAACGACGACCACGGCAAAGCGTTTGAACAGCCACACCAGGACCACCACAGCGAGGAGGAACAGCAGCAGTCGCCATGTCCATGCAGCGGCGGCCCGGACGCTGACCGGAACCTCGTTGCCACCGGGGCTCTTCTGATCCGTCACGCCCTCGGGTTCCCGAGGGGGCCTGCCTGATACCCCCGTAACGCAACGCACGTGCGCCTAGGCGGTTATTGCGGTTTCGCAACGATTGCGTGGTGGCGTGTTGGTGCGACGGACGAGGGGTAGGCCGTCCACAGAGCCAACCCACGTTGACCGAGGAGAGCACCCATGACCGCCGCGCTCAGCCGAGACTCGGTTCGGACCGAGCCCGAGGGGTTCGAGGCGATCGACGGACTGCTCCAGCGCCTCGTGGGAAGTGCAAACGACGAGGAGCGGCGCCGTTGGCGCGACCGCATCATCACCGCCTGCGTGCCGTTCGCCGATCGCATCGCCTGCCGGTTCATCGGCCGCGGGGAGCCGTCGGACGACCTGTTGCAGGCCGCCCGCATCGGCTTGATCCACACGGTTGACCGCTACGACCCGGGCAAGGGGCGCTTCCTGCCGTTTGCCGTAGCCACGATTCGCGGAGAATTGAAGCGGCACTTCCGCGACACCACATGGACGGTCCGGGTGCCACGCAGAGTGCAGGAGACACAGCTGCGCATGCGCGACGCCGTGAGCACGCTGTCCCAACGGCTCTGTCGCACACCGACAATCGCTGAACTGGCCGGCGAGCTCGACGTCGATCCCGCAGACCTGTCGACCTCCCAATCCGCGACGTGGGCGTACCAGCCATTGTCCCTCGATGCCCCCCTTGCACCGGCGGACAACGGTTCGGCTGACACGCTGGGATCCATGCAGGGCACCGACGATCCCCACTACAGCCAGGTGGAAGACCTGCTGGCAGTGCGGGATGCTCTCGCAGAACTCGATCCGCGGCGGCGAAACATCATCAGGATGATCTTTTTCGAGTGTCTCACCCAGCGCGAGGTGGCCCGTCGCTTCAACGTCTCGCAGGTCCAGATCTCGCGGTTGCTCGGCGACGCACTTGGCCGGGTGCGGACGCGGGTGTGCGCCGAACCGCCTGCGGCATAGTGCGTGACGCGAGGTCCTCCGTCACTGCGAGGGCGTCGCATGGCCGCGCCGGAATATGTCCATCCAGTACCGCCGCCGATGGTGTGCTTCACCGTCTTTCAAGGGCCTGACATCTTTATCGGTGGACGTCGAGTCGGCATAACGGATGTCGCGGGTGCTGCGTACCGACAGCCGCCCGAGCATCAGCGCTGCGACGAACATGATGACCGCCCCGAGTCCGGTGAAGTACGCAATCTCGGTCCACAGCGCCGCTGTTGAGGGGCCCGCATAGCTGACGCCGAGCGGTTCGGCCACGGCACGACCGACCACGAACCACGCGCCGCCCAGCACACCGAGCCACGCGCCGAGCGCCGCGGTCAACCGGTTGCGGGAGAGCACGAGCACCATTCCGCCGCCAATGACGACGAAGCCGGGAACGACCTGTAACCATCCGCGCGCTGCGGTCCAATCCCATTGCGCAGCGGCTGTGTAGGACAGGCCGAACTCTTGGCCGAGGAACGGAATCAACACACCCCACGAACCGAGCAGAACAAGCAGTGCGCCTATGAGCGCTCCGCGACTATGGGGAATACTCAACCTGCGACTTTTCGGGTGGTCGGCCGGCGCAACACCAGTCATGATCGCTCCTTCCGTCGTGAGAGTGATCTGTTGGCGGTGCAGTACCCGAGACGCGACCTCGTATACGTGTCCGTGGGCCCTTCAGTACAGCAACTTCACAGCAACGCTCGGTCGGTCGGGCCGGTGTTGTGCGGTACGGTCCGGTGTCGTACCGTCAACCTAGTTGATAAGCGTCGCCGCACAGATCGTCCACTGTCCGCGCCTGCCGCTGCTCATCGAAAGGTCACGGATGCAACGGGTTTCGATCGCTCGGCGATGCATCCCGGATCTCATCCGCCGGTATTCGGTACTCATCGCACTGTTCTGGCTGGGCCTGGCGGTGGTGACCAACGTCTTCGTGCCGCAGCTCGAGACCGTCGCCGAAG
>CAZOIX010000240.1:0-6295 GCA_964579685.1 uncultured Mycobacterium sp. | reverse complement strand
GGCCCGGGCGCCACATCGATTCCGCTCGAGGTGGCGCCGTTCACGCTGGTCGGGGCCACCACCCGCTCCGGTGCGCTGACGGGCCCGTTGCGTGATCGGTTCGGCTTCACCGCCCACATGGACTTCTACGAACCGGCAGAACTCGAGCGGGTGCTGACGCGTTCGGCGGGCATCCTGGGTATCGAGCTGCAGGGCGACGCCGGAGCCGAAGTCGCCCGTCGCTCACGGGGTACGCCGCGTATCGCCAACCGGCTGTTGCGTCGGGTTCGCGACTTCGCCGAGGTGCGTGCCGACGGTGTCATCACCCGGGACATCGCCAAATCCGCGCTCGCCGTTTACGACGTCGACGAGCTCGGGCTGGACCGGCTCGACCGCGCCGTATTGTCCGCGCTCACACGCAGTTTCGGCGGCGGGCCCGTCGGGGTGTCCACGCTGGCGGTCGCGGTCGGGGAGGAAGCCACCACGGTCGAGGAGGTGTGCGAGCCGTTCCTGGTGCGTGCAGGCATGATCGCCCGCACTCCGCGCGGACGGGTCGCGACCGCCCAGGCCTGGACCCACCTGGGGATGACGCCGCCTGCCGGAACCGCCGGTTTCGGACAGCCGGGTCTGTTCGAATAGGGGATGCCAATGATCTACGCAGGGTTGGGTTTCGCGGGTCTCGCGGCGCTGCTGCACGTCTACATATGGGTGATGGAATCGCTGACCTGGACATCGGCGCGAACCAGGGCAACATTCGGGATCAGCGAAGAAGAGGCCCTGGCCACCAAGGAACTCGCCTTCAACCAGGGCTTCTACAACCTGTTCCTGGCGATCGTGACGTTCGTGGGCATCGTGGTCGGCTGGTTGGGGAATTGCGCTGTCGGACTCGCTCTCGTCTTCGCCGGCACCGGCTCCATGCTCGCTGCGGCGCTGGTGCTTCTCGTGTCCTCGCCGGATAAGGCGCGCGCAGCGATCACCCAGGGCGCATTCCCGTTGGTGGCTGTCGTCCTGTTGGTGATCGCCGTCAGCTGACGCCGGCGCGGTAGCTCACTTGGTTGCCGCCGGCCCGTTTTGCTTCGTACATCGCCGCGTCGGCCGCATCGACCAACCGTGTGATGGTCGCGGTCACCTCCCTCGCGTCGATGTCGGCCGCCGCCATCGTCGCCACGCCGACGCTGGCGGTCACATCACCGGGTACCGAGGCGACCGCCGCGCACAGCCGTGCGGCATCGGCAGCGGCGTCGCCGGGCTCGATCATCGCGGCGACCAGGAACTCCTCGCCGCCGAGGCGGGCGACCACCGAATTCATGGGGCTGGCCCGCCGCAGGTTGTCTGCGACCGCGATCAGGACCGTGTCGCCGAAGCCGTGGCCGTGGCGGTCGTTGATCTGCTTGAACCCGTCCACGTCGACCATGGTCACGGCCAGCCACTGCGCCTGCGCCGGCACCGCCGCGCCGACCAGCTGGACCGCCGACTGAAAGTAGCCGCGACGGTTGCGCAGACCGGTCAGCGGATCGGTGTGCGACATCAGGGCGTCGAGGGTCAGCAGATGCAGCAGGATCTGGCCGACGAACGGGACCGCGAGTACGGCGATGACCACGGCCACCACATGCCCGGCAGCCAGTGCGACATCGCCATCGGCCACCCGCACCGCCGCGACCGCGGTGGCCAGGGTCGCGGTGGCCAGGGTCGCCGTCAGCAGCCGGCTGGAATGGAACAGGGCGACGTAGCCGGCGAGGGGAGCGAAGGTGGTGCAGGCCAGTAAGCCGGTGATCGGGCTGCCGGCGATCAGGCAGGCAACGAGTACACACACATTGCCGCCGACGGCGAACAGCGTGGATTGGCGTTGGCTCGGCCAGCCCGCCAGCCAGATGCTCGCCCCGCCGACACACAGCACCGAGATCATCAACGCGGCGGCCCGGTGTACCTCACCCTGAGGGCCCGATGGACTCCACAACATCACGATGGGCACGACCCCGAGGACGGCGACGATCGACGCGATCATCAACCGCGTGAACCGCTGTAGCTGGCGCGACGCGAGGTATTCGGACAGCCAGTTGAATTGATCTGGCTGCCGCCACCACTGCCCGATCGACGCCGCCACGCCCGAGTCTTTGTTCATGCGCTCCCGACCGCCCGCAGCCCGCCCCCCAAGGGCTCAAAGCATGAGCGGCATACTACTGCTCGGGCCTCCGGGTTGCCTGACGAAGAGTTACAGCAGGCCGAGCAACTGCAAGTCGGTGATGTACTTGCAGATGACATCAGCCGTGACGTGCGGGATGTCCTTGTCCGGCCCGACTTTCGCCTCCTGCACCGCGGCACGGAAACGCTCGGTCGAGGCGAACGAACCGCGAAGCGGCTTGGCTGGCTGTGCGTAGCTGTGCAGCAACGGCAGCAGCGACGCGTGACGCTGCCGGTCCGGGAGGGCTCGCATGCTCGTCTCGAAGCGCCGTAGCCAATCCGGATAGTCCGCCACGCGATCGATCCGATAGCCGGCATCGACCAGCCAGTCGACGTATTCGTCCAGGCCGATGCCGTCGTCGTAGGGATTCATCACGTGGTAGGTCTCGAACCCGTGTGCCTGGTACGCGCCCAGGGTAGAGACGGCTTCGGCGATGAAATCGACTGGCAGGCCGTCATAGTGGGCTCGTTGCCGCTTGCCTGCGCCGTCCAATTCGTAGAACGACCCGGGGGCGATTCCGGTGGCCACCAGGCTCAGCAGAAGCCGGGTGAACATGTCGGGGACGTTGAGCTGCCCGGCATACCGCGGTTCGGCCAGGATCATGTCGGCGCGGAACACGGCGACCGGCAGGCCGCTCAGATCGTGCGCTTCGCGCAGCAGCACCTCGCCGGCCCACTTGCTGTTGCCGTAGCCGTTGGCATAGTTGTCGTTGACCAGGCGCGTTGCGCTCATCTGGCGAACATCGGCGTCCTCGACGAACATCGACGGCTCGATCTGGTCGCCGACACCGACGGTCGACAGGTAGACGAACGGCTTCAGTTTCGTCGTGAGCGCGAGCCGGATCAGCTCGGCGGTCCCGACGACATTGGGGCCGAACAGCTGGTCATACGGCAGTACGTGGTTGACCAGCGCGGCGGGATCCACGATCAGGTCCACGGTCTCGGCCAGCCGCTGCCACGTCTTCTCATCCAGTCCGAGATCGGCGTCGCCCTTGTCTCCGGCTAGTACCTCCAGGTGCTCGCCGGCCAGCCGGCGGTAGTGGGCGAGCAATGCGGGATCACCGCTGTCGAAGGTCTGGTCCAGCCGCTGCCGCGCGGTGGCGTCGTCCTTGGCGCGAACGAGGCAGATCACCCTGCCGTCGACCAGGTGCATCCGTTCCAGCCACTCCAAAGCCAGGTAGCGGCCGAGGAATCCGGTCGCGCCGGTGAGCAGAACGGTCCGTACCTCCTGGCTGGGATACGGCAGTGCCGGAGCGGACGCCAGTGTGTTCGCGTCGATGAACTTGTCCAGCGTCAGATCGCGGGCACGGATCTCGGTGGCCCCGCGGCCGTGGACCGAGGCGAACGTCGGGCGGGCGCTGCCGGAGCGCTGCGCGTCGACGTACCCTGCAAGCGCCGATAGGTCGTTGGCGGGACTGACGATCACCCCGACCGGCACCTCGACGTCGAATATGTCGTGCAGCAGATTGGCGAACGTCAACGCCGACAACGAATCCCCACCGAGATCGGTGAAGTGCGCGTCGGACGACACGTCCGTGGCTGCGGTACCCAGCAGCGTCGCGGCCGCTCGACTGATGGTCTCGATGACAGGGCGCGCGGCGCCGTTTTGCCGCAACTCGCGCAATTCGGTCGCTTGACCCTCTGCCAGATCCGCGTACAGCTCCTCGAGCCGGGGAGCGTAGACCTCCTTCAGCTTGGGCCGCGCCAGTTTACGGATACCGGTCAGCAGACCATTCTCCAGCGTGAATGCCGTTGTCTCCAAGATGAATTCGCGGGGCACCTCGAAGGACTGCAGATCGGCGGCTCTGCCGACAGCGGCCAGCGACTCGCCGATCAGCGGCCGCAACTCCGACGTGTCGTATCGTGCCAGCGCCTCGTCCGTCGGCACGATCACCGCCAGCAGGTAGGAGCGGGCACTGTTGCCGTAGATGTAGATCTGCCGCACCAGGGGGCTGGTTTCGAAGACCGCTTCCAGCTTGGACGCGGTGACGAACTCACCTTGGGACAGCTTGAGCACGAAGTTGCGCCGGTCGACATACTGCAGCTGATCGGGCCCGATTTCGGCCACGACGTCGCCGGTTCGGTAGAACCCGTCCTCGTCGAACACCTCGGCGGTGACCTCCGGCCGCTTGTAGTAGCCGGGGAACATGTTGGTGGTCTTGAGCAGCAATTCGCCGCGGGGGTAGGGGCGGTCGGTGCTGAAGTAGCCCAGATCGGGGACGTCGGCGAGCTTATAGTCGATGACGGGCGGTCGCTTGATCTGCCCGTCGAGCAGTGCTCCGCCGGCCTCGGTGGAACCGTAGCCATCGTGCAGGTCAAGGTCCAAGAACGACTCCACCCACGCCTTCAGCTCCGGTGAGGTGGGAGCCGACCCGGTGATCGCGGTCATGTACCGGTTGCCGATCAGACGAGTCCGCACGTCGTCGAGGAACTCGGCCTCGGACAGGGTGTCGGTGCCCTCGGTCGCGTGCCGGTCCAGCTCGCTGTGCACCTGCGCGGACAGCATGTCCCACACCCGCGGCACGAACGACAGCTGCGTCGGCTGCACCAGCGCCAGGTCATCCAGGAAGGTCGACAGATCGCTCTTGGCGGCGAAATACGCTGTGCCACCGTGAGCGAGCGCACCGTAGAGGCCGAACCGTCCCATGACGTGGCTCATCGGCATGAAGCTCAGCACGATGGACGGCTGGACGCTGTTCTCCCAGCCCCAATGGTGGGGAAGCCACAACTTGGCGAACAAACTCCGGGTATAGATCGCGCCCTTGGGTGCGCCAGTGCTGCCGGAGGTGTAGATCAGCAGTGCGAGATCGTCTGCCTCACGGTGGGCCGCGGGCCTGGCGGGCAGCGCCCTTCCGCGGCCCAGCACCTCCTGCAGCGTTTCCACCGCCACCGCGCTTCCCGCGTTCGCAAGCCGAGTGCGCAGGGCGTCGTAGGCCTCGCGATGGTCGGTGACCTCGGGGCGGTAGTCGAAGACGATCAACGAGGCGGGTGCGTGGCCGCTCAGCACGAGCTCGGCGGCGTCGTCGACGTAGTCGATG
Source organism: uncultured Mycobacterium sp. (assembly GCA_964579685.1). GTDB lineage: Bacteria > Actinomycetota > Actinomycetes > Mycobacteriales > Mycobacteriaceae > Mycobacterium. The sequence continues at coordinate 1,097 of CAZOIX010000240.1, read as the reverse complement.
CTGGACGCGATGACGGCAGGTTCGGTTTCGGTGACGATGGGCCGCAGCGACGTGATCGGCGCGCTCGTCTGCAGCGGCACCGACACGGCACCGAGCGAAATTGTCGCCATGTCGATCACCGTGTAGTCGGTGCTGGCGAAACCCAGGATCGCGACCCGGTCGCCCGGATGCACGTCGGCCAGAGCACTGCTCAGTGCGTTGACACGGCCCCACAGCTCGGCATAGGTGATGGTGTCGAAATGGGGGAGAAGCTTCGCGGAGACGCGGCCCTGCGCGTCAGTGACGTAGTCGACGGCGCGCTCGCCCAGCGCCGGCCGGTCGGCGTAGGCGTTCATGACCGTGCTCATGAGCCCATCCAGGGACAACCCGGGCGCCTCGATCGCCTCGCTGACGACGGGATCGGGCGTGGCCGCGGCGAACTGCGGGTCGGTGGCGGTGAGATCGGCGATACGTCGTGCCAGGCGCTCGTCGCGGGTATCAGTGGACATCGAGTAATCCTTAGACAACACAAGCGATTTGAAGGGGCGCCCCATTGAGCCCAGTACTAATGGGAATATCGTTAGGGAAGCTAAAGCCATTCCGGGTGGCGCCTGCGAGTTTGCTGTGAGAGCGAGGAAAGTCCAGGTCGCGTGGATGTGCCGTGGTCGCTATCACAGCGGCGTGGCCGTGGATTACGCGTTCCGGCGTTGGGGTAACCCAATCCCATGTCTGATACGCGAATCCGGACCCGTGGCAGCCGTCTGCAGATGCAGCGCAGTCGCGGCGCAATGAGCGGGGTTCTGCTGATTCTGCTGGGTGCCTGGGGTGCGGTGATCCCATTCGTCGGGCCGTTCTTCGATTTCGCCTTCAGCCCGGACAGGGCCTGGGCCTGGAGCGAGGCGCGGGGCTGGCTTCAGGTGCTCCCGGGCGTGGTCGCCATCGTCGGTGGCCTGTTGCTCCTGGGCACACGCAACCGGGCGACGGCGATGCTCGGTGGCTGGCTCGGCGTCCTCGCCGGCGTGTGGTTCGTCGTCGGGCGCGCGTCGGCAGGGCTGTTGAACATCGGTGAGGTGGGCACACCGGTCGCGGCGACGGAGACGAAAACCTTGGTGCTGGAG
>CAZOIX010000239.1:0-6297 GCA_964579685.1 uncultured Mycobacterium sp. | reverse complement strand
GAACAGGATCCCGGGCCGCCACGGCGGCCACGCGGTGAATCCCATTGGTAGCCGCCACGCCTGCAGTGCCTTCGACTCCTTGAGTTCATCGATCGATGGCAACTCCCACTCCGCGGGCAGGGCGGTGAGAAAGTCCTTCAGCAGTTGGGTGGCGTTGATGTCATGCCAGTGCTTGTAGCTGGTGCAGTAGCCGAGACCGATGTTGGCTCTGCCCCCGCCGAGCGGGAAGACCCACCCGTAACCCGGCAACTGGTCTCCGTTGAAGCTGAGCTTCAGGTGGATGTCGAGGGTGTCGGCGTCGGGCCGGTTCACCGGCATCTCGGCGCGAATCGCGATAGCCGAGTAGCCGTTGTAGCGGGATTCGAGGCGCAGCGCACGCTTGACCGGAGAGTATGCACCGTCGGCGGCGATCACCGCGTCGGCGTTGATGCGCTCACCGCCGTCGAGGATCACCCCGGCGACGCGGCCATTGTCGTCGACGAGGGGCGCCAGGACCTCGGCGGACTGGCGGACCTCGGCTCCTGCGGCCTTGGCGTGGTCGAGCAGCAGCGCATCGAGTTCGCAGCGTCGGGCGACATGGCCGTGATCGGGCATCCCGGGACGCTGCGGAAACGCCAGGTTCCACTCGCTCGGACTGAAGATCCTCGCGCCGTTGACCCGGTGGAAGGTGGCGACCTCGTCGGCGAGTCCCATCTTCTGGAGGTGACTCACCGCTCGTGGGGTGAGGCCGTCGCCACATGGCTTGTCGCGCGGGAACTCGGCTTTGTCGAGCACCACCACTCGCGCGCCGGCCTGAACGGCCTGCCACGCCGCCGCCGCGCCGGCGGGACCGCCACCGGCGATCGCTACGTCGAAGTGCTCCGTCATCGTGCTCGACGCTATGAGGACTCGATGGTCGGTCGAACGCCAAACGTGGCGCGGTCACACTCTCGTAATGGCTGGCGGACCCTTGGCCGGCTGATCAGAGGCCGAACTGGTCCTCGATGATCCCCAGCCAGATCTGGGCCGCGTCCATGGCCACCTTCTCGCTGATGAAGGCGTGCTGCGTGCCTGTGTACATATCGCGGAATGCCCGCTCGAGACGGCTGCCTTCCCGGATCGAACTCGTGCCCGCGACCAGGTGTGCCCATTCGGCGCACCCGCGGGCGGCATCGGTGGCGTACACGGCGGCCACCCGCATGTCGGCGCGCAGCGCCGGCGTCAGCGCCTCACCTGAGGCGACGGCGGTCTCTGCGGTGGTGAACGCGTCCAGCACCAGCAGCCGGGCGGCACGCCAGGCCGCGACGTGGTGCGCCAGGCCCTTTTGGAACGTCGGCCGACTGGCCAGCGACGCCATATCGCTCATCCGGAACTTGGTGGCCGCCAGTTCCGTGACGTCGTCGAGCATGCTCTTGGCGACACCCAACGCCCACGACGCGTGTCCCGCGGCCGTGACGGGCATCAACCCCATCCGGGTGGCCGGCGACGAGCCCCGAAGCGGCTCACGGGAGAACAGTTCGAAGGTCCGGTGCTCGGGCACGAAAAGATCCTGCACGGTGTAGTCATAGGATCCGGTTCCCTTGAGCCCCTGCACATGCCATCCGTCGGTGAAGGTGATCTGTTCGCGGGGCACCACGGCCACCCGCATGTCGGGCACGCCCTCGCTGATCCAGCGCATCTCGCCGTCGTCCATCGGGAAGAAACCCGCCGCGACGTATTCCGAGTGGCCGGTACCCGACCCGAAACTCCATGACCCGCTCAGCGTGAAGCCGCCGTCGGTCGCGCTGCCCTGCCCGTTGGGGAAGAACTGGCCGCCCATCGTCACCCGGTTCTGGTGGGCGGTGAACACCTCGGCGAACCCTTCGTCGGGCAGATACGCCGCTGCGGCAAAGGACGACGGCAGGTTCGCAATGCCGATCCACCCGAAGGAGCCGTCCTGCCAAGCCATTTCGATCCAGGTCTCGATCATCTCCCGGAACGACGGCTCGACTCCCCCGGCCTCGACGGGGTTGAACGCCGTCATCAGCCCGCTGGCCCACATCGCATCGACGATCTCCGTGGTGAGGGTGCGGGCCCGTTCGGATTCCGCGGCCTGCACCCCGACGAGCTCGCGCATCCCGCGAGCCAGTCCGACAACCTGGTCAGCCGCTTCGACTGTCGACGTCATGCCCAGACCTTAACGCGCAGGCGGGAATTTCGATACCAACCGAAGCGTAATTTTTCCGAGCCATAGACTTCGGCCGTGGATCAGTCCCTACTGACCGTCCCCGCGCTTCTGCACCGCAGCGTGCGCGACTTCGGCGACCAGACCTATCTGGTGACGCCGGCGGAGCGGCTCACCTATCGGGAGGCGGAGCACCGCTCGGCGTTGTGCGCCCGCTGGCTGCTGGCCGAGGGCGTTGGCAAGGGCACTCGCGTCGGGCTGTTCTTCGCCAACGGGGTCGACTGGGTTATCTGGTGGCTGGCCGTATCCCGGATCGGCGCGCTGGCTGTCCCGCTGAGCACGCTGTACGCGCCGGCGGAGATCGCCAAGGTGGTCCGGCTGGCCGACGTCGCCCTGGTGATCGCCCCGGGGCGGGTGCTCACGATCGACGTCGCCCAACGTTTCGAAGCGGCGTTTCCCGACCTGGCCGGACAGCCCGCCGATCGACTCACGTTGGGGCGGGCGCCGTACCTGCGTCGCATCGTGCTCACCGGTGAGACGGACCGGCGGTGGGCGACGCGTGTCGACGCAGCCGCTCCGGAAGTGCCGCAGGAGATCCTCGCGGCCGTCGAAGACGAGGTGTCTGCCGCGGACCTCGCCGTCATGATCCACACATCGGGTTCCACGGCCGATCCCAAGGGCGTGATCCACACGCACGGCACGCTCGTCCGGCAGACGTCGACATGGCCGGACGCGATCCGCGCGGTGACGGGGTCATCCGGGCACCCCCGGATCCTGTGCGCGATGCCGTTCTTCTGGATCGGTGGGCTGCTCGCGACGACAGGCGCCCTGCACCAACCCGTCACGCTACTGGTCATGGCCAGACTCGACGCCGAGACCGCGCTGGATCTCATCGAGCGCGAACGCGCGACGGGCATCGTGGGATGGCCCGCCTTCACACAGCGGCTTCGCGAACATCCGACATTCGCCGAGCGCGACCTCTCCAGTGCGCCGATGCTGCGCGAGGGGCCGTTGGACATCGCGATGACCGACGTGCCCGACGGATTTCCGGTGCACCGCACCATGTCCGAGACCGCAGGTGGTTTTGTCTTCACGGAGATGCGCATCGTGGACGACGACGGCAATCCGGTCCCCGACGGCAGCGTCGGCGAGCTTCTCGTACGGGGCATCGGTGTGATGGCCGGGTACAACAAGCGGGAACGGGCCGAGACCTTCGACGAGGACGGCTGGTATCACACCGGCGACCGGGTCTACCGCCGCGAAGGCGACCCCCGGCTGTTCTATGTCGGGCGCACCAGCGAGCTCATCAAGGCGGCGGGCGCGAACGTGTCCCCGCTCGAGGTCGAGTCGGTCATCGGGCAGTTCCCCGAGGTGTCGCAGTGCATCGTCGTCGGGATCGACGACCCGGTGCGGGACGAGGAGGTGTGTGCCGTCATCGTGCCCGCCGCGGCGGAACTCGACGTCCAGTCTCTGGCGACCCGCACGCGGGATCAGTTGTCCGCCTACAAGGTTCCCACGCGGTGGGTGCTCGCGGCGAGCGAGCAGATTCCCACCCTCGCAAGCGGCAAACTGAACCGAAAGGCGCTGCGAGCGTTGGTCATGGACGGCTCGCTGCCCACCGCACCCGTTACGCGATGATGCGGCTCAGGTACGGCGTCATGTTCTTGGTGCGTACCGGCGATACGGTGACACCCGTATCGGCGACCTCGAGCATCTGCCCGTTGCCGATGAAGAGGGCGACGCTGTCGTTGCCCTCCGGACCGTAGAAGATCAGGTCTCCTGGCAGTGCCTGCGCCGGGGTCACCTTCTGGCCGACCTTGTACTGCGCACCCGAGGAGCGAGGCAGCTTGACGCCCACTCCGGCGAAGGAATAGACCATCAGCCCGGATGCGTCGAATCCGACGACATCCTGGGCCGGGTTCGCTCCGACGAGCGTGCCTTCGGGGGTCATTCCGAGGACGTTGGTGGCTGGGCCGGTGCCGCGCGTCGGCCCCGAGACGTCGCCGCCACCGTACGAAAAGGGAACGCCCCGCTGGGCGAGTCCACGCGCGATCACCGTTTGGATCGCCTGCTGCTGGCTGGCCATTTGTTGATACGGCTGAGGCTGGGCCATCGCCAGACCGGGTGTCGCCACCAACAGCGCCAGGCTGACCGCCAACGCGTAGATGCTTCTCATCGAACCTTTCACTTTCTTGGAATACTCGAGCGAGCAGTGCCGATCCACAGCGACCAGCAGTTTGCTACTCCACTTGTACCTGCAAAACCGCTAGCCGCCCAATTGCCCCATGACACATGGCCAATGAGTTGTCGTACCGTGACCGATTAGTGACCGCTAAGCACCGGAAAGTGGTCTGCGTCACCCTCTCGGCTGGAGAATCTACGCCCGGGGCCTACGATCGAGAGCAGGCTCGCAAAACGATGGTGCCGACTTTGCCGAAGGAGCGCCGGATGACCCACCGCGTCGCCGTTGTCGGCGGAGGGATCCTCGGTGTCTCGATCGCCCGCGAGATCCTCACGCGCAGACCTGACGCGCACGTGACGTTGTTCGAGAAAGAAGACCGCCTTGCCGCCCACCAGACCGGGCGTAACAGTGGCGTCGTCCATGCCGGCCTGTACTACCAGCCAGGTTCGGCCAAGGCCGTGCTGTGCCGCCGCGGTGTCGGCCTGCTCGAGGAATTCTGCGCGCAGCACGGAATCCGGCGCATCGCCTGCGGAAAGGTGCTGGTCGCGCTTGACGAAGCCGAACGGGCGCGGCTGGGCGACATCGAAGAGCGCGCGCTCGCCAACGGCGTCCCCGGGGTGCGCATCATCGGCGCGCAGGAGCTTCATGAGCTCGAACCGCACGTACGTGGCGTCGGCGCGCTGCACTCCCCCTCGACGTCGATCGTCGATTTCGCCGAGGTGACGAGGGCGCTTGCCGCAGAGGCTGCCGCGTCGGGGGCCAAAATACTTCTCGGACAGGAGGTCATCGGCTTCCGCCTCACCGGAACCGAGGTCGTCGTCACCGCGCGCACCGCGGGCGGCACCTATCAGAGCGCGTTCGACCGAGTGGTCACGTGCGGCGGGCTGCAGAGCGACCACCTCGCCGAAATCGCCGGAGACGGAGCAGATCCCGTCATCATGCCGTTCCGCGGGGAGTACTACGCGTTGAAGCCCCAGCGGCGTGACCTGGTCAACGGACTGGTGTACCCGGTGCCCGACCCGCGGTACCCGTTCCTCGGAGTGCACATCACCCCGCGGGTCGACGGTGAGGTGCTCATCGGCCCCAACGCGGTCCTTGCGCTGGCCCGCGAGGGGTACACCTGGAGGACGGTATCGGCGCATGATCTCGCGGAAGTAGCACGTACACCGGCGTTCTGGCGATTCGCCCGCAGGCATTGGCGCACCGGCATCCGCGAGATGGCCGGCTCGTTGAGTAAGCGGCGGTTCGTGGCCGGGGCCCGCGCGTACATCCCCGAACTCGGCGACGACGACGTGGTACCCGGCCCTGCCGGGATCCGCGCACAGGCGCTCGAGGCCGACGGTGTTTTGGTCGACGACTTTCGGATCAGCATCCGCGACCGCATCGTCCTATTGCGCAACGCGCCCTCACCTGCGGCGACATCATCGCTCGCGATCGCAGAACACGTCGTGTCCGCAATCCCTGAATAAGGGTCGGTAGCGGGCGCACGGCCCTCACGGTCCCGGCTCAGGTCCTAGGCGCGAGAGTGCACTGAGGGTCGTGATCTCGGAAGACCCACAGCCATCAGTGCAATCTCGCGCACAGTAGTCAAAAGACATCTGCCCGGGCCGGAGCCGGAATCACCGCCCGATTCGCCATCGGCATCTCAGGCCTCGGTCGTACTGTGAGGTTATGGCCATTATCGAAGCGGATGCAGCGCCCCAGACCCCGTTCGAGCGGGAGGTCGCCGACACCCAGCGCTACCTCGACAGCCCGCGGTTCGACGGGATCATTCGCCTTTACACCGCCCGTCAGGTCGTCGAGCAGCGCGGCACGATTCCCGCCGACTACCCCGTCGCACGTGAGGCCGCCGCTGCCTTCTACCCGCGCCTGCGCGAGCTGTTCGCCCAGAAGAAGAGCATCACCACTTTCGGCCCCTACTCGCCCGGTCAGGCCGTGGTCATGAAGCGGATGGGTATCGAGGGGATCTATC
>CAZOIX010000238.1:0-6318 GCA_964579685.1 uncultured Mycobacterium sp. | reverse complement strand
CACCTTCATGCCGTCGTGGCCATGTTCGGGATCGGGCTCGACGTTGATGAGGTTGGCGCGGACCTGGGTTCCCTCGCAGTCGACGACCGCGGCGACGAACGGAACGGGAATGCCCGGTGCTGCGAACGCGACGATCGTGAACGCGCGCACTGTGCCCTCCGTCGCGATCGGCACCGTCGTGAAGTCGTCTGCGAAGCATTTGGCGCACGCGTTGCGCCGATCGAAGAACCGGGCGCCGCATTTCGTGCACTCCTGTGCGACCAGATGGGGCGTATCGCCGTCAAGCACCAGATAGTCGACCAAGGGAATTCGCCCGGCCATGCGCACCTCCGTCGTCGGTGCGATCGACGTTAGTCCTACGACGACTCACGCCTCGCGCGGGCTCGCCGCGGCCACGTCATCCACTCGCCGTGGTGGCCAGCCCCCCGTCGACGGGAATGACCGCTCCGGTGAGGTAGGCGCCCGCACGACTGGCCAGGTACACCGCAATGCCGGCCATGTCGTCGTCGCGACCGATGCGGCGAAGCGGCGCCGACGCCGCGATGGAGTCGCCGAACGTTTCGAGCGTCGCCGCCATCATCTTCGACGGGAAAGGACCCGGCGCGACGGCGTTGACGGTGATGTGTTCCGGGCCCAGGTCATGGGCCAGCTTCCGCGTCAGCTGGTGCAGCGCCGCCTTGCTGCTGACATAGGAGTACACCGGCAGCCGGCTGGGGCGAAGTCCGTCGATGCTGCCGACATTGATGATCCGGGAGGGATCGTCGGCTGTCCCGCTGTCGCGCAGCGCGGGCAGCAACGCCTGCACCATCCAGAACGGCGGCTTCACGTTCAGGTCGAGCACCTTGTCCCACGCCGAGTCCGGGAAGGTCTCCAGCGGCTCACCCCACGTCGCGCCGGCGTTGTTCACCAGGATGTGCAGGCTTTGACCGCGGGTGACTTCTTCGGCGAGCCGCATGCACTCCTCGTGCCGGGACAGATCGGCGGGGACGGCCGCCACGTCGACGAAATCGGACATGTGCGCTCGGGCTTGTTCGCACGCGTCCGCCTTACGCGAACTGATCACCACCTCGGCGCCGGCCTGCAGCAGTCCCCGGGCCATCATCAGACCGATACCCCGGGTGCCGCCGGTGACCAGCGCCCGCTTCCCGGTCAGATCGAACAGTTGCGCGTGGGTACTGAACTGGACGTCGCTCATCTGTGAATAGTGCCTTATCGGCTCCGCGCCGCGTAGCCTCGTGGCGTGGCCGGCCTGTCTGTCGTCCGAGCCGACGAACTCGCCGAATTGGGGGTCTTCGCCGGCTGCTCCACCGAGGCGCTGGCGCCGCTGGCGGCGCGGTTGCAGCCCCTTGTCGCGGCGCCGGGACAGGTACTCATGCAGCAGGGCGAGCTGGCAGTGTCGTTTTTGCTGATCGGTTCCGGATGTGCCGAAGTGACCCATGCCGGAATTGACGGGCACGACACCGTCGCCGAACTGCAGCCCGGCCTCATCGTCGGCGAGATCTCTTTGCTGCGCGACACGCCCAGAACCGCCACCGTGGTGGCGACCGAGCGGCTGACGGGTTGGGTCGGTGACCGCGAGGCCTTCGCCACCATGCTCGAAATCCCGGGCATGCTGGACAAGCTGGTGCGTACCGCGCGCCAGCGGCTCGTCGCGTTCATCACGCCGATTCCGGTGAAACTGCGCGACGGGAGCATCTACTACCTGCGGCCCGTGCTGCCGGGGGACAGCGAGCGCACCGCGAACGGGCCCGTCGAGTTCTCCAGCGAGACGTTGTACCGCCGCTTCCAGTCGATGCGCACGCCCACCAAATCCTTGATGACCTACCTGTTCGAGGTCGATTACCTCCACCATTTCGTGTGGGTGATGACCGAGGGAGCCGAGGGGCCGGTGGTGGCCGATGCGCGCTTCGTGCGCGACGAGAAGGATCCGGCCGTCGCCGAAGTGGCGTTCATCGTCGGCGACGACTACCAGGGCCGCGGGATCGGCACATTCCTGATGCGGGCGCTCATCGTCACGGCGGATTACGTTGGTGTGCACCGTTTCACCGCGCGGGTCCTCAGCGACAACCATCCGATGCGGGCGATCCTGAATCGTTTCGACGCGGAATGGCATCGCGACGACCTCGGTGTCGTCATCACCGTCGTCGATGTGCCGGACCCACGTTCGCTGCGGCTGCCGTCGTCGATGATCGAGAAGATCCGCGGCGTCACGTCCCAGGTCATCAAGGCGGTCGGCTGATGCAGGGCGCAGCTCCCGACGCCGGCCGCAGGCCGGCACTGAACAAGGACACGCGGCTGTGCATCTCGCTGTCCGGTCGACCGAGCAACATCGGGACGAGGTTCCACAATTACCTCTACGACCTGCTCGGCCTGGATTTCGTCTACAAGGCGTTCACCACGACCGACATCGCCGCCGCGATCGGGGGTGTCCGCGCGCTCGGCATCCGCGGCTGCTCGGTGTCGATGCCGTTCAAACAGGACGTCATCGCACTCGTCGACGACGTCGAGCAGTCCGCGAAATCCATCAACGCCGTCAATACGATCGTCAACGACGATGGCCGCCTCATCGCCTCGAACACCGATTACATCGCCGTGGCGCGCCTCATCTGTGAGCACGGTCTGCGGCCGGCGCAGTCGGTGCTGCTGCGGGGTAGTGGTGGCATGGCCAACGCCGTCGCCGCGGCATTCCGGGACAACGGTTTTCAGCAGGGCACCGTCGTCGCGCGTAATGCGGACACGGGACAGGCACTCGCGCAGCGGCTCGGCTACGAATACGCCCCCGACGTCGGAACCCGGTCGGCCGACGTGATCGTCAACATCACCCCGGTGGGTATGGCCGGTGGTGCCGAGGAGAACGAGCTCGCCTTCCCCGCCGAGACGATCGCCAAGGCGCACACCGTATTCGACGTGGTGGCATTGCCCTCGGAGACGCCGTTGATCAGCGCCGCCCGCGCCGCGGGCATTCCCGTCATCACCGGGGCCGAGGTGATCGCGCTGCAGGCCGCCGAACAGTTCGAGCGCTACACCGGCGTGCGGCCCAGCGCCGAACAGATCGCCGCGGCCTCCGCGGTGTCGCGCGCCTAGGGCGTGATCGTGGTTTCGTCGTCGATGGCCGCTGTCGCGTCCATCAGCGCCCCGATCTGGTCTTCGAGACCGTCGGCGTTGAGTTGGAGGACGTAGAGCCCGTCCTGACCCGGGATCACGACGGTTTTCTGTGCGATGGCACGGGTGGCACCGTTCTTCTTGTAGGTGCCGCCGATCTGGACGGCGTCGAACCCGCTGAGCTCGTCGAGGGTGCCCTCCTCGGCGCCCTCGAAGCCGGGCAGGTTCTTGATCTCGCCCGGCGCGAACTCGAGGATCTTGTCCGGATCGACGTTGCCGGTCAGCTTGGACACCAGCGCGATGATGGAGGGCGGATCCGCTTCGAACGCAGGGTCCGTGGAAACGATTGCGCCATAGGCCCAGTCGGGGGTGCGGTTTCCCGCATCCTCCCATCCGGGCGGGGTGGGCAGATTGATGGTGGGTGAGCCGGGATCCCCGCGTTTCACCGGTGTCTCGACGATGTCGTTGTCGCGGATGTAGTCGACGATCGTGTAGTTCTGCCCGGCCGCCGGTGCCGACGGACTCGGCGCCGCTGCGCTCGTGGTGGTGGTGGTCGTCGTCGTCCCGGTGGACGTGCTCGTCGTCGCGGACGGCTCGGTCTTGGTATCCGATCCGCAACCGGCCAGGCCCAGGCCCAGTGCGACGGCGGCGATGGCGATGACTCCGCCCCTGGATGACATGGTCATTGCGTCTCCTCGTTTCTCCAATTTCGCCGTAGCCTACGGTCGGCCCCCAGATGACGCCACGACGAGTTTTGCTATAGAGTTGCCAAAAGTTTGCTGGCTTGTGCGGGATCTTCGGACAAAGATGCGGATGTGCCGAGAACCGGACCCGATCTATCGGCGTCGAGGGGTGGAGATATGCGGGGGATGATTCGTTCGCTGGGCGTGGTGGCCGTTGCGTTGCTGAGCGTGGTCGGGCTGGCATTGGCGTGGACCGCGGCCACCGTCGTTCAGTTGGCGGCGACGGCACTCATCATGGGCGGCACCGATCATCCGCTGAGCGCGTCCGGCGACGACGGCGACTACATCGAGAACTATCTGCACAACGCGGTCACCCTCTTCATCAACCCCGCGGCGGACACACCCACCGGCACCGGCGGCGAGCCGATCTCCGGGGTGAGCTCGGGCGATCCGGTCTACGCCGTCACCTATCCGGCGGCGTTCTTCCCCGTGTTCGGATCGCAGACGTTCGACTCGTCGGTCGATGACGGCCGCGGGAATCTGAACGGTTGCGTCCGCGGAACCGGGTGCACCTACAACCACGACGTCGTCGATCCTGAGTCTCCCGAGGTGCCGCCGGGTCCCGACTTCGTGGCCTTCGGCTACTCGCAGAGCGCCGTCGTCGCCTCATTGGTGAAAAAGGATCTGATCGCGAACCCGCCGGATGACACCTATGTGTCCTTCTTCCTGCTGGCCAATCCGATGCGGCCCAACGGCGGTATCCTGGCGCGCGGACCCGAGGGCCTGACGATTCCGATCATCGGGATCACGTTCTACGGCGCCACTCCGACGAACAGCTGTGAGACGGGTGAATGCTACGAAACCGTCGACGTCGCAGCGCAATACGACGGCCTCGGTGGCGACGCGCCCGTCAGCCTCACCAACCTGCCTGCCGTCGTAAATGCCGCGCTGGGTTACTACTACCTGCACGGCGCGTTGCAGGACGGGAACTTCGACGAGGCCCAATATCAGGGCTCACACGGCGACACCGACTACTACATCGTTCCCGCGCAGCGCCTGCCGATCCTGATGCCGTTCTCCAGCTTCGTACCGTCGCCGATCCTGACGCTCCTCGAGGCGCCGTTGAAGGCGGCCATCGAGGGCGGCTACGCGCGCGACGTCAGCCCGGGTGTCGCCACCAAAGTCGGGCTGCTGCCGTTCACGAACCCGGTCAAGGCCATCGTGAACATCATCAAGGCGATCCCGGTGGGTATCGACGACGCGATCGCCGAGGCGTCCGGAGACCCGACGAACCGGCCCCTCGGAACCGATCCGGTGACCAGTCCGTTCGGCGTCGGCGGTCCCGAGTTGCCCGAACCACCGGCCGCCGACGACACCGCGAATCTGATGATGGCGCGGGTCGGTGAGAATCCCGACGTCGGCGAGGTCATCACCGAAGAGGTCATCCCCGAGAACAACCCCGGTGAGGCGACGGGGCAGGCCGCCGCCGGCGACGTCGTCGAGCAGGACCAGCTGACCGAGGGGACCGGGGCAGAGGTCACTGAAGAGGTCACTGAAGAAGAGGTCACTGAGGAAGAGGTCACCGGGAAGCGCGAGCCGACCACCCGTAGTGCCACCACGAAGCCGGTAGCCCGATTCGGCGAGCAGGTCCGCAACGCTCTGGACAAGTTGCGCCTGCCGAAGATCAGGGGACCGATCAGGTTCGACTCGCGCAAGGACGCCAAGCCGCCGTCACCCACGCGGGCCGGCGATCGCGATGACGACGCCACGACCGGCGGCCCGGCTCCCGCCCAGAAAGACGCGGGAGGGGATGCGGCCGCCTGAATGCCGAATCAGACGTCGCAGTTCAGCGATACCGTGATCGACTGGCTGACGACCACGGTGATGTATTCGCGGAACTTGCCCTCTCCGACGGGGATCGTCTGGGTCACCTGTTGCGGGTTGCGCACGCTGGTGACGATGCACTCCTCTATCGGCGCGCTTCCCACCCGATCGATGACGACGTCGTAGCCGGCGGATTCCCATTGGCCGATCGTCTGATATGCGTTGCCCGGCTGGCCGGGGTCGGCCGCCGCTTCACCGACGGGGGTGATGACGAGTCCTATCGACGCTACCGTTGTTACTAGACCCCATCCTGTGCGCATGGGGGCCTCCGTTCTTTAATTTGCCTGGTACATGTGCATCGGGGGATGGGCGCATTTCGTTGCATGGATAGCGGTAAGGGTTCTCTGAGGGATCGACACCGGGTGCGTGCCGTGTGCGTGGCGGTGGCGCTGGTTGCCGCTGCCTGCGGCCCGTCGAACGGTAGGCACTCGGAGACAGCCACGTCGGAGGCGGCATCAGCTCGGGTCGATCCCGCCAGGATCGATCGCGTGCGCGGGGATCTGCCGGACGGATACGAGGTGGCCGCCATCGCGGGTCCGGTCGCACCGACCGCGCTGTGGGGATACGGAGCACTGTGGTCGGCCGATCCGCCACAGTGCGGTCTGCTGGCGGATCCCGTCGTCGACCCCGGTTCGACGAAAGGCTGGTC
>CAZOIX010000237.1:0-6339 GCA_964579685.1 uncultured Mycobacterium sp. | reverse complement strand
GAATATGAGACGTGCCAATGCACTCTGCTCCAAGGACCTTGCACGCAATGTCGTGTTTCTGTACGCCTTTGTTCAAGCACCTGAGGCTTGATTCAACTGGAATGCACTTTCTAGTACGATTTAGTTCTGACACGGGGCAGATGTTGAACCTGACACACGTACCGTCGGAATCAATCGTTGCCTGCATGCGCTGTAAGATGACGATATCTATCCTTCTAGACGATCTCCTGTGAACGGGGTCCTTGGACCGAAGGTACATGTTATCCACGTCCATGGGGATTCTGTTGGCACTTGCATTGTGCTGCTGGGACAGCCTCGTACTTTGAATATTCATACAGCATGTCAACGAGTAGATATATCGTATATACGAGTGTATTTGTGGACTGCTACCGGACATGCGTCTCGTAGACACCGTAACAGACCATGACACGAGACGAAGGAAGTCCATCTTGTGTGTTGCCCTTCTCTGGCACAGATATATACGTACAATGTGCAATATTCTAGAGAAACGTGATCTAAGATATGTACTAGACTGCGTGGGTTTTATGGACAAGCGTATCACGCGGGCAAGTCATTCCCTGATTTCAATATGAAACGATCCATAGAGCTCAAGTCTCCTTGGCCTCCATGGAGGGCGCCAGATTTTGCCTCGTTGACTCCGCTCGTGCACGCCCTGGGAATCTGCTACAACAGAGCACATGGATCATCCAAAACCTCCGTCAGATATGTTACAGCAATCAGTTATATTTTTGTTTGTATAATTGTTTTATGGACTCCCCGCGTTGATTGAAGGAAGACGCGTCGGGAGCAAAACCATACAAAATTGAGGCAATACAACAGGTGCACGTCCGTAATCTCCGGACGGCGTACTATTGAGATCAACAGGATAACTATATATCCGTATTGATTTCACCTAGAATATAGTATTGGAGTGTTGAGGATGCGTTCGTGTATGCGATTTTTGCTCCTCTTAGTCCTCTGGTGTGGACTCGAGAGGGCGAGGTCCGAGTCAGCCTCTGCTGCGTTTTCAGAGGTTGTGGGACTCGAGAAATCCACTATACAGCAAAATGATTCGAGATTATTCGGTATCTGGGGGGTACGTTGCATGTAATTGACGAGTTTGCGAAAGTCAACAACGCAGCGAGCTTCAATTTGCTGACGTCAGCGCGCATCGCATCTTTTTTGACATTGGTCAACGGAGGCGCCTTGTGTCTCATGGTCTTTCATATTTCTGCGCAGGGCGATGATCAACCGAAGAAAAGATTTGTATTCGAGGTATGCATTGAAAAATGGAGTATCTAGTGCTTTGAATAGCATTATTTCATGTACTATGGATCTTTGCCTGCAGTGCTTGAAGGACAGCGAGTGCACGACTCCTGGTTTCCCAATTTGCTCTCGTAAAGACAAGGAGTGTGTCCAATGTCGAAATGATGGAGATTGTAACGCTCAGAATCCTGTATGTCAGGATGGGACGTGTGTACAATGCGTGTCATCAGAAGATTGTGAGGACAACCCTACCAATCCTGTGTGCAACACTTTGACAAATACCTGCGTAGCATGCAATCAAGCGTCTGGGTGCGATCCAAATTCACAAGCACCTGTCTGTTTTGTGTCTGCCACAGAGCAACAGTGTGTCCAATGTATCAGCAATGAGGACTGTCCAGATTCTCTGGTGTGTTCCACAGATCGCACGTGTGTTGCATGCAACACAAATGAGGATTGTCCGGATACATCTCCTGTGTGTGATCAGGACCTGAATATATGTGTTGAATGTTCGGGATCAAACCTGCTTGGCGCATCTGCATGCTTTGGAACGAGGCCAATATGTTTGTCTCAAGTATTGAATTTTCCTGTGGAAGATGCACGTGCTGTTGCCAGTGTTGCGACTGATATTTGTGTTCAGTGCGTCAATGTTGCAAGCATGGATTACACATGTGCGAGTAATCAGGTCTGTGCAAGTACAGGAGATCTCGCATACACCTGTGTGCAATGCACAAGTGATGGGGATTGTGACAGCGAACAACGTCCATACTGTGATGTGCCCAAGGGCACGTGTGAACAATGCTTCGAAGGAAAGCCCTGCCCTGATCCATTTGTGTGCGACATTGATGCCAAAGTCTGCAGAAGCTGCCTGACAAACTCGGACTGCGTGGCGAAAGGTGGGCCCAACGCATTCTGTAACACACAGAACTACCAGTGTGTTGGCTGCTTGGAAGACGAGGACTGTGGCACGGGATTTTTCTGCGAATCGAACACGTGCATTTATGGGTGCAACGATGATCAGGATTGTACGACCGATGCATATCCTCACTGCGATACGGACATAAATCAGTGTGTCGAGTGTGTACAGGACACTGATTGTGGTAGTTCTAGCACAAAACCATTCTGTGATGTCACATCGAGCAGGGACAAATGTGTTCAATGCATTACCGATGCTCAGTGTGGAGTCTCATTGAATCCAAAGTGCAATATTGGCGACAATACTTGTGTCCAATGCATCACCAACTTGGATTGTATTGAACGAGGATTGAGCCTCCCTGTGTGCAACACAGTTGACAACATCTGCCAGGAGTGTCTCGTGGCAAGTGATTGCGATGGAGAATCCCATAGAGCATGTCAGAGTGGAACATGTGTTGAATGTGACAGTGATGATCAATGCGGAGGATCCAGGCCATTCTGTGACCTACAAAGCTTCACATGCAAAACCTGCTTGACAGATGATGATTGTCCATTTGGAACATGCCTTGATGGTCAATGCGCACAGTGCATCACCTCTGAGGACTGCCTGGATGATGTCAACTCAGTCTGCGACACAGAGAGAAATACGTGTGTGCAGTGTGAATCTGACTCTGATTGTCCCTCATTCCTGCCAGTATGTGATAGGACCAATCCTTTCAAGCCTGCATGTGTTGGATGTATAAATGATGATGATTGCTCTGATACCTCTACGCCATTTTGTAGTCTGGAGACACAGTCATGCGTCTCGTGCATTACCAGCGATGATTGCGCCAGTCCCACACCAACTTGCAGTGACAACCAGTGCGTTGTCGAGTGTTTAAGCAGTGATGATTGTGCAGAGTGTCTTGGAAGGCCAATTTGTCAGGTTGAGACTCAAACATGCGTTGAATGCATCAGTTCGGACCAATGTTGCGAGGAAAGCATTCCTATTTGTAAAGCAGATTCCAACAACTGTGTGCAGTGCTTGGTGGACAATGACTGCAGCCCAGAAAGACCTGTTTGTGGTGCTGACAATCGATGTTATCAGTGTGTGAATGATGGAGACTGCTTAGGAATTGGAGTGTGTGAAGATAACACATGTGTGTCGTGCATAGACGATCAACAATGCGAGGCATTTTCACAGACCAACCCAGTCTGTGATGTGAACGACAATAACTGTGTAGAATGCACATCGAGTAGCCAGTGCCCAGATGAACACCCAATTTGCAACTTCTTCACAAAACGCTGTGTGGAATGCGAAAATAGTGGAGGTGCGTGGCAGGTTTCTACCCTGCTGTAAGCTGTCCTGACGTGCGAGGAAACTGCTACGCATACAACTCATCCTGCTATATTTCTTTGTTGCAGATTGCCCACTCGGTACCCCAATATGTTTCTATGATGGTAATTTCAATGACTGTATTGAATGCCGGGATGATGGAGACTGCCAGAACCCAGAAAGACCTGCATGCAATCCAGCAACAAGAAAGTGCGTGCAGTGTGTGGATGATACAACATGCACAGATTCTGCTCCGCTCTGCGATACAGCTACCTTGAGATGCAAGGAATGCCTTGATTCCTCGCAATGCGACCCTGCCTCTGCAAGCCCAGTGTGCAATACTGAGATAGGCGAATGTGTCCCATGCAACAGTGATGGTGATTGTCCATATGCATTCCAATGTGAAGTTACAAGTAATACCTGCGTCAATTGCCTGGACTCTGAGCATTGTGCTCAATTCTACAGTCTTAGGCCTATTTGTGACACAGAGACTCGGCAATGCGTTGGTTGCTTGCAAGATGACGATTGTGGTACTGGTGAGATATGCAGTCCAGAGGAAAAGTGCATCCCAGGATGCAGAGATGATGCCGGTTGCGTGCAGCCTGGCCTTACTGCATGTGATACGGACATACTTACATGTGTACAGTGTACAGATGATACATTTTGCCCAAATGTGAAACCTGTTTGCAACACGATTGGATCTGTCGATGCATGTGTTGAGTGTCTCGACGATGCTGACTGCGATGGTGAGGTGTGCAATGTCAGTACTGGGACATGCGTTCCATGCTTGGTTGACGGGGATTGCCCGGCTGGATTATGCAAGGTATCTTCAAAGCCGAAACTGAACAAATGTGTCACTTGTTTGGAGGACACTGACTGTGCCTCTAATCCGGTCAATAAGATTTGCAATCCCTCAACAAACCAATGTGTGGGTTGCACAGAAGATGCACAATGCCCATCTGATTCCATTTGCAGGGACAATCAATGTGTGATTGGTTGCGATGCAGATAAGCCATGCACAGATCCATCGAGGCCGATCTGCGATTTGGCGACTGAAACGTGCAAACAATGCACTGCTGATGACACCAGCCAGTGTACTGATGGCACCCCTGCATGTGATGTCACATCAGGAACTTGCGTTCCGTGTATTCAATCTTCTGACTGCCCTGCTGCCAGACCAATATGTGACACAACTGAAAATCAGTGCTACCCTGTGAGTTCAAATCTTGGTCAGATTTGCGTGAAATCAGTGCACCAAACTAACTCCTACTCTTGTTTTGCAGTGTTTGCAAGATTCAGACTGCCCGAATGACGACTTCTGTAGCGACAATCGTACTTGCGTTGATTGTGTCTCAAGTGAAGATTGTTCCGATCCATCATTCCCCTTTTGCAATCCCCTTGACTCGACTTGTGTGTCTTGCTTGGAAAGTAGCCAGTGTGGTGCAGGATTCCTTTGCCAGAGTTTTGTGTGCACACCAGGGTGCGATGCCAGCAATCCATGCGACTCTACTTCTCAAGTTCCAGTATGCAATTTGACAACCCAAACATGCACCCAGTGCTTGACATCAGGAGATTGCAGTGGAATTGAGGATATCTGTTTTGGTAACACTTGTGTGAACTGTGAAGCCTCCGCAGACTGCCAGAGTAAGTATGGCAATGTGCGGCCTGAATGTGACACCAATGATGGCTTTACATGCAAACAGTGTCTTGATGATGGAGACTGCGTTGATAACCCTCTGTATGCGTCGGCCAACAAACTTGTTTGCATCTCTGGTTCTTGCCAGCAATGCAGGGATGACAATAACTGTGCTAGTTTCCCAGATAAGCCTGCCTGTGACCTGAATCGAAACTCCTGTGTCGAATGTGTAGACAACCAAGACTGTGCAGTAGGTTCATTCTGCAATTCAAACACATGTGTGGAATGTTTGCCCGAGAACAATGACCCTGATACAGGAATCAATGCAGAATGTGTCCTGCTGTATGGCAACCAGGAGCCGACTTGCTTGGCTGGCAAATGTGTTCAGTGCATTGATAATAATGAATGCCCGAGCACATCTCCTATTTGTGCTCAGACATCAATCTCAGGGACAACCATTCAGGCAAATACCTGTGTGGGATGCACTGGTGATGGAGATTGCAGAGCCCCTTCAACCACCACACCTGTTTGTGACACTAGAGCAATTCCAACACCAACGTGCGTCCAATGTGTCGATGCCTCAGATTGTCCGAACAATCAGCAGTGCATTAACAGCAAGTGCGGATGCAATAGCAATGATGACTGCACTGAGCCAACTGGGGTCTGCAACATTGCAAACAACACGTGCATTCCTGGATGCACAACTGATCAATTCTGCAGAGACTTTTACGGCCTTGACTATTGCGCTAACACGGTTTGTGTTGAGTGCAATTCGGATTGGCAATGTCCATCAGGGGGGGTATGTGTCAGCAACCAATGCCAACAATGCCGCACCAGTACCGATTGTGCCTATGCAACTAATGGCTATGCTGTGAATTGTGTGGATGGCAACTGTGAGACATGTCAGCCAAGCTCTGTTGATACATTGAATTGTCCAGGGGATTGCCAGGCATGTCCCAGAGAGAAACCTGTATGCCAGGCTACCTTTGATCCTACAATAGGTGGCAACACATACTCTTGTATTGAGTGTGCCAATGATGCAAATTGTGCCACCGATGCTGAATGTAGGGGATGCATCTGCGACAGCACTTCTGCAAATGACAGAATTATCCGACCTGCATCCTTGAATTCCATCCAAGTATCTGAGAAGAACAGGAACAGCCTCAGTGTCCAGCAATGTGAGGGCACTGGGCGCAGTGTTGGTAGTGCA
>CAZOIX010000236.1:0-6339 GCA_964579685.1 uncultured Mycobacterium sp. | reverse complement strand
ACCAGCCCGTGCGCACGACGACGCGGGTGGTCACCGTCATCGACGGGCTGGTGGCCGCCGTATCGTTTGCGATCCTGGCGGTGTTCGCCGGCGTCGGCGCGCTCACAGGTGCGGCCTTACCCCGATCAGGTAACACGGCGGTGGTGGTCGCGTACTCCGGGATCCAGTTGTCTGTTGTCGTGACGGCGGTGCTGATCGCGATCCTGTACCGGCGCGATCGTCCCTACCGCGCAAACTTTCTCCTCCTGGCCGCCGGCACCGTGATGACGGTGAGTTCGGACCGGGTGGTCGCCTATCTGCGCACCGTCGGAATCGAGCGCGGCGACCTGTGGGGTGGCATCGGATTCGTCCTCGGCCTGCTGCTGATCGCCTACGGGATGCTGCAACTGAAACCCCGGACGGCGCCGGATGCGAACCGCGACGCCATGGACTGGGGACGGCTCCTGCTCCCGTACGTCGGGTTCATGGGCACCGTGGTGTTGTTCGCTTTTCACGGGATGATCGGCCAGCGATTCTCACCGCTGGTCGCCCTGGGCGCCGTCGTCCTGGTCGCGCTTGTCGCCACACGCCAGCTCATCGGCATGCGTATGCAGTGGAAGCTGACCAACCGCCTGTACGAGGCGCAGCGCGGACTGGCCCACCAGGTGTATCACGACGCGTTGACCGGGCTGCCCAACCGGCTGCTGTTCACGCAGCGGCTCGACGAGGCCATCCACCGTGGCCCGTTCGTGTTGATCTTCGTCGATCTCGACGATTTCAAGGAGTTCAACGACCGGTTCGGTCACGCCGGCGGCGACGAACTGCTTCGTCTGGTCGGGGAACGGCTTAGGCGCTGCGTCGGCGATGCCGACACGCTGGCCCGCATCGGGGGCGACGAGTTCGCGATCCTGATCGATGGTGACGCGGAGTTCCCTGAGGTCATCGCGGATCGCATCCGCGTCGCTCTTCGCGACCCCTTCGCCGTCCACGGCTCCTCGGCTCGAGTGCGGGCCAGCATGGGTCTGGTCCGTCGCGACGTGGGTGAACCCCTGCCGACACCCGATGACCTCATGAGACAGGCCGACGTCTCGATGTATGCGGGTAAGCGGGTAGGCAAGGACACCGCGGTGGTCTATGGGCCGTCATTGGGCGTCGTGACGGATTTCCCGACGGCTCTGCAAAACGCCGAGGGCGGTATTCCGCCGGGCTTCAGCCTTGTCTACCAGCCCATTGTGCGGCTTCCGGATGCGACGCCGGTGGCGGTCGAGGCCCTGGCGCGGTGGGTCGCGCCCAATGGAACAGAGGTGCAACCGGACGCGTTCGTCGCCGCGGCGGAAGCCGCCAGGCTGGGGCCCACCCTCGATGCGATGGTGTTGGATCTGGCGTGTCGCGAAATATGCGCTGCCGGTATGGATCTCGTGGTACATGTGAACGTCGGCGCGGCGCGGATGGGCGATCCCGATTTCGAGCGGCAGGTTGCTCGGACGTTGGCGCGGCATGGAATGGCGCCGAGCCAACTCGTGCTGGAAATCACCGAGACCGTCCCCGTCATCGATCTCGCAGACGCGGCCGCACAGATCACCCGGCTGAATGCCCAGGGTGTCAACGTCGCCCTCGACGACTTCGGAGCGGGCTACAACTCGCTGACCTACCTCCACGCATTGCCGGTGCAGATCATCAAGCTCGACCGTGGTCTGGCTGTCGGCCCCGAACCCAATCGGATTGTGACGCTCTATCGGTCGGTCATCAGACTCAGCGCCGAACTGGGCGTCGGCCTCGTCGCCGAGGGCATCGAGTCGACCGCGCAGGCGGAGATGGCCTACGCCGCCGGATGCCGCCTGGTGCAGGGCCACCTGTTCGGGCGTGCGGCGCCGATCACCGAGTTCGCCGTGGCACCAGCCCCAGCTCGGTAAGTTCCCCCCTTCCCCCTCCCTTTCCCGCGACCGTGCTCCCCCTTGCACGCGGGGAGGTGCCCCCAGTTTGCACACGAAACGCCGACCAGGCGCAGCACTGCGCGCACGCTCGTCGCCGGTGACGGGGCAAGAACCGCGGCCCGAGAGGCCTTGAGTGATACTGAGGGCGATTTAGTTAGATAGCCGAATCGTAGGAGCATCACCGTTGGCCGAGTCGACGATCTCGCAGGAGACAGAAACCACCGCCTATTTCGACCGCCGCGGTGACTGCTTCCATCCGCGATCGATCGCCAGGGGCGGCTGGGGTCCGCTCATCAGCGGGCACGTCGTCGGCGGCCTGCTGGGCTGGGCCGTCGAGCAGCATGTCGACGACCCCGAGTTCCTTCCCGCCCGGCTGACCGTCGACCTGCCGCGGCCCGCCGCACTCGAGCCCGTCGAGGTGCACACCCGCGAGATTCGCAGCGGTAAGCGTCTGCGCCTCGTCGAGGCGGTCATGCGCCAGGATGACAGGGTTGTCGCCCAAGCGAGCGGCCTTTTCCTTCGCCGCGGCGACCAGCCAACGGGAACCATCTGGTCGCCGACCGTCGAAATGCCGCCGATCCCAACCGATGTGCAGCCAAACGCCAACCCGTTGTTCGTCCGAACCTTCGGCTGGGGCATGGCGATCCAGAATCCGGACGAAGACTGGCCATACGACGGCCGGCAGAAGTACACCTGGCTGAGGCTCACACAGCCGCTTATCGACGGTGAACCCCTCACACCGTTCACGCGTGCGGCCATGGCCGCCGATGTGACTGCCTCACTGGTCAATTGGAGTTCGGAGGGCCGGAAGTTCATCAACGCCGATTACACGTTGACACTGAGCCGTCTGCCGACGGGTGCCCTGATCGGACTCGCGTCGCAGAGCCATTCGACGCAGGACGGAATCGCGACCGGTTCGGCGACACTGTTCGACGAGGACGGTGAGATCGGCAGCAGCATCTCCGTCTCGGTGGCGCAGTCGGGATTTGCCCCGCCGTCGCGATGAACGTCGACACGGCCTCACGGCGGGGCCGCTGTTTCTCGACGGGTGTCGAGTTTCTATCGTGACTGGTATGAGCAATGACGCTGATGCCGACCGGGTTGCCGAGCTGGCGCAGAAAGTGGTCGCCGATCACGACCCGAAAAAGGTGCCGGTCCAGGAATACCTGGGCGCCTGCTACGACGCGGGCCTGTCGTGGGTGCACTTCCCCGAAGGGCTCGGCGGGCTCGGGGTGTCTCGCGGTCTGCAGGCCGTCGCCGACCGCATCCTGCAGGGTGCGGGCGGACCGGTGCCGCTCGGACTCAACCCCATGGGCTACGGCATGGCGGCGCCGACGATCCGTGAGCACGCGCAGACCGAGGACGTGAAGCGCCAGTGGCTGCGACCGCTGGCCACCACCGAGGACCTGTGGTGTCAGCTGTTCTCGGAGCCGGGCGCCGGGTCCGATCTGGCCGGGCTGGCGACCTCCGCGGTGCCCGACGGCGACGACTGGGTGATCAACGGCCAGAAGGTGTGGACCAGCCTGGCACACCGCGCCCGCTGGGGTCTGCTCCTGGCGCGCACCAACCCGGATGTGCCCAAGCACAAGGGGTTGTCCTATTTCGTCATCGACATGCACGGCGACGGGGTGGAAACCCGGCCACTGCGCCAGCTGACGGGGCAGGCCGAATTCAACGAGGTCTACTTCAGCGATGCGCGCATCCCCGACAAGCACCGCCTCGGTGAGGTAGGCAACGGCTGGAACGTGGCGATGACGACGCTGATGAACGAACGCACCGCACTCGGCGGTAGCGGCAGTCGGCGCGGTGCCGGCACCATCTCCGACGCCACCGCGCTGTGGGCGTCACGACCTGAGCGCCACACACCGGTGCTGCGAGATCGGCTCACACAGCTGTGGTTGCGCTCCGAGGCGCAGCGCCTCACCTCGGAACGCTCGCGCGCCGCCGCGACCGTGGGTGGCCCGGGCCCGGAAGGATCGATCGGCAAGCTGGTGGGCGCCGAGCTCAATCAGCAGATCTATCAGTGGTGCATGGATTTCCTTGGGCCCGAAGGACTTCTGTACCGCGGTTACGAGCAGGGCAGACCGACCGGGGAGCGGGACTGGCAGGGGCCGATCCAGCAGAAGTTCCTGCGCAGCCGCGCCAACACCATCGAAGGCGGCACGTCCGAGGTGATGCGCAACATCCTGGGCGAGCGCATTCTCGGATTGCCCGGCGATCTGCGTGCCGACTCGGGCATGCCGTGGAAGGAGATTCCCCGTGGCTGAGATCAACGGCGAGTACACGTTCACCGATGAGCAGACCCAATTGCGCGATGCGGTGCGCAAGTTCAGCGCCGAGCACTTCGCGGAGGAGAAGGTCCGGGCGCTGATGGCGTCCGACCCGCCGTTCGACCCGAAGGTCTGGGCGCGGCTCGGCGGTGAGCTCGGTGTCCTGGGGCTCTCGGTACCCGAAGCCGACGGTGGCGTCGGCGGCTCGCTGGTGGACCAGGCGGTGGCCATCGAGGAACTCGGCGCACGGCTGGCATGTGGCCCGCTGTTCGGCACGGTCTACCTCGCGATTCCCGCATTGGTCGCGGCCCCGTCCGGGTCCGCGCGCGACGAGCTGCTCGGCGACCTCGTCGAGGGCCGGCGCACCGCGGCCGTCGCCGTGGTGGACCAGGCGGGTGTGTTCAATCCCGACGCGGTCTCGGTGACCGCCGAAGGCGACGCGATATCGGGCACGGTCAGCCAGGTGGTCGACGGTGGCATCGCCGACGTCCTGCTGGTCGCCGCCCGCGGATCCGACGGGGTCGCGCTGTACGCCGTCGACGCCTCGGCCGACGGTGTGGAGCGCACGACTCTGGCCACGCTCGACCTGACCCGCTCGGAATCGCACGTCACCTTCACCAAGGCCGCGGCGACCCTGATCGCCGTGCCCGACGAAACCGAACGCGTGCTCGGCCATGAGCTGCAGGTGGGCGAGGCGATGCTGGCTGTCGAGCAGGTCGGCGCCGCCCAGCATCTGCTGGACCTGTCTGTCGAATACGCGAAATCCCGACTGCAGTTCGGCAGGCCCATCGGATCGTTCCAGGCCGTCAAGCACCGGCTCGCGGATCTTCTTGTCGACGTCGAGCACGCCAGGTCGGCGGCCTATCACGCGATCTGGGCGCTGACCGATGGGTCTGACGACGCGGCGCTGGCCACGAGCATCGCGCAAGCGGTGTGCTCGGCCGCCGGCAGTCACGTCGCCACCGACACCATCCAGGTGCACGGCGGGATCGGGTTCACCTGGGAGCATCAAGCGCACCTCTACTACAAGCGCGCCGCCACCAACGCGGTGCTGCTGGGTAGCGCGGAGGAGCACCGGGACCGGGTCGCGGCGATGGTGCTGGACGACGCCACCGCCGAGAAGGCGCCGTGGGTCGCTGACGGCACCGCGGTCTAGCTCCGCCGGCGGTTCTCCG
The DNA here is from genome assembly GCA_964579685.1 of uncultured Mycobacterium sp. Lineage (GTDB taxonomy): Bacteria > Actinomycetota > Actinomycetes > Mycobacteriales > Mycobacteriaceae > Mycobacterium. The sequence continues at coordinate 981 of CAZOIX010000236.1, read as the reverse complement.
CGACCGTGCGTGTCTGTTCCCCGACACGCGGACGCAGGGCACCATTTTGCGCACGCTCGCGCGCTGTGAGGGTTACCGTCGGCCCGGTGAGCAGCCCCTCGCGCCCCGTGACCGTGCTTGATAAACCGGCCGTCCTCTCCGGCCTCTTCGAGGTGTGGAGGGACCTCGACGCGCTCGTCAGCGAGCTCGACGACAGTCAGTGGCAGACCGCGACGTCGCTGCCCGGATGGACCGTGCACGACGTCGTAGCCCACCTCGTCGGTACCGAGTCGATGCTGCAGGGGGTCGACACCCCGGAGGCGGACGTCGACGGGTCGACGCTCGAGCATGTGCGCAACGAGATCGGCGCCCTCAACGAGCGCTGGGTCCGCAAGCTGCGGGACCTCAGCGCCGCGGAATTGCTCGAGAAGTTCCGCGCCACCACTGCCGAGCGGCGCAAGGCGTTGTCGGAGCTGTCCAATACCCAGTGGAACGAGGTGACCTTCACCCCCGCGGGGCCCGATAGCTACGGACGCTTCATGCGGGTGCGCATCTTCGACTGCTGGATGCACGAGCACGACATCCGCGACGCCATCGGCGCGCCCGCGAGTGCCAGCGAGCTCGTCGGCCCCGCGTCCGAGCACGCGCTGGACGAGATGGCGACGAGCATGGGCTTCGTCGTCGGCAAGCTGGGCGGCGCCCCCGACGGGTCGCGGGTGTCGATCGAGCTGACGGGGCCGCTGGGCCGCACGATCAACGTCGCGGTCGACGGCAAGGCGAAGGTGGTCGACGATTTCGGCGACGACGACCCCACGTCGACAATCCACCTCGACGGCCTGCTGTTCAGCCGGCTGGCGGGCGGACGGGTGACGCTGGCCGAGCATGCGGATGCCATCAGCTACGGCGGTGACGAGGCCGTGGGCAGGCGCATCGTCGAGCACCTCAATTACGTCATCTAACTGGGATTATTTATTCGTTGGCGCGTGTTGTGCCCACCGGTAG
>CAZOIX010000235.1:0-6340 GCA_964579685.1 uncultured Mycobacterium sp. | reverse complement strand
AGCCCGCTGACCGCGCCGACGGCAACACCCAGCACGGCCATCTTGACCATGGCCACGCGCCGGACCGCGTCGCACGCATGGGTGTTGCTGCGGCCGCGCAGCATCGCACCCCCGGCGGCGAGCATGATCACCGCGAATGCGATCAGCAGTGCGGTCCCGGGAATGAAGCGGGCTAGCAGACCGCCGCCCACGGCCCCGGTCATGGCCGCCGCGCCGAACGGCAGCGCGACGCCCCACCGCACCCGCCCGGCCCGCACATGGGCGATCGCGCCGACCGCGCTGGTGACCGCGATCACCAGAAGCGAACTTGCGATCGCCTGCGTGGCGTCCAGGCCCCCGACATAGGCCAGCAGCGGGACGGTCAGGATCGCGCCGCCCCCGCCCAGCAGCCCCAGCGCGACCCCGACCAACACGGCCAAGGCGACGGTCAACGCCATCATGGCGACCTCATCGCGGCAGATTCGAACCTCGCCTTGTTCAACATCTCGTGTCGTCCTGTCTGTCGGGGCCGGGACCGAACCGCGCCATCTCCGGAATACCTCGGGGGGTATGCGGGCTATAGTAGTTGATACCCCCCTGGGTATACATCGGATGACGCCGGAATGCGCCAGGGGTATCGGCTGAGACCGCACGGGTTTCTGCGTATCCGCGGGACATAGGAGGACGGACGGATGATTCTGGAGCAGTACTACATCGAGTGCCTGTCGCACGCGTCGTATCTGGTCGGCGACGAAACCACCGGGCGCGCAGTCGTTGTCGACCCGCGCCGCGACATCACCGAATACCTCGACGACGCCGCCAAACACGGTTTGACAATCGAAGGCGTAATCAACACCCACTTTCACGCCGACTTCGTCTCCGGTCACCTGGAATTGGTGCAGGCCACCGGGGCGTGGATCGGCTTCGGCGCGGCCGCCCAGACCGACTACCCGATCCGCCGGTTGTCTGACGGGCAGCACCTCTCGCTCGGTGAGGTCGACCTGGAGATCCTCTCCACCCCCGGGCACACCTGGGAATCGATCAGCGTCCTGGTGCGTGAACGTGCCGGGGTCGACCCGGTCGCGGTGCTGACCGGCGACGCGCTGTTCATCGGCGATGTGGGCCGCCCGGACCTGGCCAACCTTGGTGATGGCTCAACTACCGACCTGGCTCGGGCGATGTATCGAACCATCCACGACCGGCTGCTAAGGCTGCCCGACCACGTCACGGTGATGCCGGCCCACGGCGCCGGGTCGTCGTGCGGCAAGAACCTCTCTGCTGAACTCACCTCAACCATCGGTGTGCAGCGCCGCACCAACCCGTCGGCGCAGCCGATGACCGAGGCCGAATTCGTGGAGCTGATCACCCACGGCCAGCCGGCGGCGCCCGCCTATTTCTCGGTTGACGCCGCGATGAACAAACGCGTGCATCCACTGCTGGATCAGCACCGCAACATCCCCGAACTGACCGCGGCCCAGCTGCGGTCCGCTCTGGCGGCCGGTGTCCGCGTGGTGGATGCCCGGTCGGTAGACGACTTCGCTGCCGGTCATCTCCGCGGATCGGTCAACGTCGGTTTCGACGGCCGCTTCGCCGAGACCGGGGGCATGGTGGCCGAGGTGGGTGCGACCATCGCGCTGGTCACCTATCCCGGTGAGGAGCAGCTGGCGGCCATGCGGCTGGCCCGAGTCGGCTCCGACAACGTGATCGGCTATCTCACCGTCGCGCATGACGGAAATTTCCCCGCCGAGCTGACCGACCTTGTTCAACCCGCACCGCGAATCGATGTCGCTGAGCTCGACCGCCTGCGGGTTGCGCATGCGGTGACGGTGATCGACATCCGCAATCCCAGCGAACGCGAAGCCGGGACGATACCTGGCGCGGTGCACATCCCGCTGGCACAACTGCGCACCCAACTGGCGCACATTGCCGGTGACAAGCCGATCGTGGTGCACTGCGCCGGCGGCTGGAGATCCAGTGTGGCCGCCTCCATGATGCGGGCCGACGGATTCGGACGCGTGAGCGACCTGATCGGCGGTTACAACGCATGGGCGCAGACCCACGCCGCAGCTGAAAGACAACAGCGCCAATCGATCTGAGCCACGGCGCCAGGTGAGCCGGATTGGCGCTCAGTCCCGGGGAATCCCACGCTGCTGGTGATCGCTGACTGTGTCGACACTCGCGTATTGCGCTGGTGCGGCGGCGAATCGTTGAGCGCACTCTGGTGAGCAGAACCACCAGTCACGATCGGCGTGACGCAGATGGCTGGCCGCCGTGCCAGGGTCGACCCGCACGCGGCACACCGGGTCGGTTGGGTAGCGAGCCGCCGGCAGGCACACCGCGTACACCTCCATCGGTGTCGCAATGTTGCGGAGTTTCTTGGCGCCCAATGGATCTGGCGATAGACCAAGCTGCGCGCAGGCCTGACGAACATTGTCGGTGACCACAGCCTGCCCGGCGCCGGCCAGCGCCGTGATGCGGGCGGCCACATTCACGCCGTGTCCGAAGTAGTCGTTGTCGCGGTGCACCGCGCTGCCGTGGTGAATGCCAGCCCGCAGTGCAAGGAAGCCGTCCTCATCGGCGGCCCGGTCAGCAAGCTGCAGGATGGTCGCCACCATCTGCTCGGGCTTGCTGGAGCGCAGCATGACCGCATCACCCATCGTCTTGACGATGGTGACGCCCGGCCATAGCGAGTCACGGGTCACGGCAAGCAGGCGGCCGGCCAGACTGGCCGCCTGTTCATCACCGCACATTTCAGTCAGGACGCTGAACCCAGACAGATCGACGAACGCGAACGTCGCCTCGACACTTTCCGATTCAGTCACCTGATCGTCCCTCCATCATCCCTCAGATGCGCTGATGTCTGGCGGCGCATCTGAACCGATGAATCACCCGCCACGGGCTCAGCAGCGCTCATACCCGCAAGCCCACGGCGGACATGCGCGCTATTCGCAGCAGGCCGCGAGATCCTCGAGCATCATTCGGTGCCACCTCCTCGAGCATCCTTGTGCCGGCGGTGTTCGACCGCCAACAAGCGCCAGAGTGATTCGGTTGTGACGCAGCACTTTTGGCGGCTACTTTTGTGGGCCGCAGCCCGCGATCACGGCGCGGTGAGTAACGCAACGGATCGCTCCATTTCGCCCGCATCGGTTAGCTCCGGTACTGGTGTTCGGGTTGCAGGCGTCCGATCCCGGGTAGGAAGCGACCCACGCGGGAGGCGTAGCTGGTGTAGGCCACGCCGTGGACGCGGCGTAGGTAGGGCTCTTCGGCGAAGCGCACCTGTGCTTCTATGCCGATCACGGAAACCACCAGCCCGGCGACTGCCACCGCGTTGGGCACCATGAGCGCCAGGCCGATAAACGCGACAGTTGCGGCGGCGAAGACCGGGTTGCGAACGACCCGGAAGGCACCGGTGGTTACCAGAGTCGTGCGTTCCGCCTCGTCGATCCCGGTCCGCCAGGACGCGCCCATGGCCATTTGAGCGGCGAAGGCCAAGACTATGCCGAGCACTGCTACCGCGACACCGACCCCGCGCAGCATCGAATGATCCAAGATCGCCAGCGGCGACATGCCGGCCAAGTCGGCGACGGGTGCCCCGATCCCCACAGTCAGCCAACCGAGGTCGGTTCCGGCCAGCGCCCACCACTCCAGGGAGCCGTCAGGGCGCATCGAGCGCCGCGTGCCGATCTCTCCGGTGTGGCGCCGTTGAATCGCTGCGCGCAGGGCGCCCATCACCAACATCATGGCGGCGAACAGGGCCAGCACAGCATTCGCCATCACCGCTCACCCCCGGTGGGCACGGGCTTGGTTGCAGCGCCGAGCAGGTAATCACCCTGGATTCGGGTGAGCGATCCGAGCACCACCAGGCCGTGGTGGGCCAGTTCATCGAGGAACTGTTCGGCGCTGAATCGGTCGTCGGTGGGGTGATCGAACATCCGCCGGTAGATGGGGCGCGCCAGGGCGTGCGAGGTGACCTCCTCGAAGTAAAACCGCCCACCCGGTGCGATCACCCGGGCGACTTCGGCGATGGCTTTTCGCCAGTCCTGGATGTGGTGCACGATCCCGAAATCGAAGACCCCGCCGTAGCTGTCGTCGTCGGCATCCAGTGCGGTGCGCAGATCGGTGGCGCTGCCCTGGGCCAGCCGGACCCGATCCCCGTAGCGGGCGAGGCGCCGGCCGGCGCGATGGATCATCGCCGGGTCCAGATCCACCGCGTCCGCGGTACCCGCCCCGAACCGTTCCAAGATCAGCTCCAAGCCGTATCCGGACCCACACCCGATCTCCAAGGCTGGTGTGCCGGGCAGCAGGCGACCGCCAAACCGCAGCAGCACCGGCACCTCATAGATGCGTTGCAGCCAGCGCCGCGGCGGCGAATTCACCAGCCCGATCTCGGCCCGGTTCATCAACATCGCAGCCACCCCTTTCTACGATCGACGACGGTGTTCGAGTCATCCCACCGCTCGGTCCACTGATTGGGTTGTGACCGAACGCTTTTCGGCCCGAGAACGGGTAAGTTGTGTGTCGAGCAGACGCCACGTTCATGATCGTGATGTCGAACCCGCGATCAGCGACCCCGCCAAGATCCACCACCGCGTGCGTTTCCTACTGGATCTTCTCCGCCTCCCGAATCAGCGCCAGTGAACGCTATCACCGTAATTTGACGATCGATGCACCTCGCACGCTATCATCGTCGAATGGCGATGACAACGGGGGGATCCTCAACGCGACCCACCACAGACCTGGCACCGGCTGTGGCGCTGTTTCACGGCCTGTCCGACCCGACCCGGCTGGCGATCCTGGAGCGACTCACCGAAGGCGAAGCCCGCGTGGTGGATCTGACCGGCCTGCTGGGAGCGGCGCAGTCGACCGTGTCGGCGCACCTGGCCTGTCTGCGCGAGTGCGGCCTGGTCACCGGCCGTCCCGAAGGGCGGCAAATGTTCTACTCGCTGACCCGCCCGGAGCTGATGGATCTGCTGGCCTCGGCCGAGACGCTGCTGGCCGCCACCGGCAACAAGGTGGCGCTGTGCCCCACCTACGGAATCCGCGCCGGGGCAACGACCAAGACGAGGGGAAGTAAATGAGCGACGCGTGCGGCTGCGGCCACGACGAACCCACCACCGACGAACAGGCCGAGGAGCACGAGCCCGAACGCCTGTGGCAAGTGCGCGAACTGCAGTTCGCCGCCATTTCGGGGGTGCTGCTGCTGGCCGCTTTGATCGCCGGGTTCGCTGATGCCGCACGCCCAGTGGTGCTCACGCTAGAAGCGCTGGCCCTGGTCGTCGGCGCCTACACCTTCGTCCCCTCCACGCTCAAGCGGCTGGCCAAGGGCAAAATCGGCGTCGGCACGCTGATGACCATCGCCGCCGTGGGCGCGGTCATCCTCGGCGAGGTCGGCGAGGCCGCCATGCTGGCGTTCCTGTTCTCCATCAGCGAAGGCCTAGAGGAGTACTCCCTAGCGCGCACCCGCCGCGGCCTACGCGCACTACTGTCGCTGGTGCCCGATGAGGCCACCGTGCTGCGTGAGGGCACCGAAACCGTTGTCGCATCAGGCGAATTAAGGGTCGGCGACCGTATGCTGGTCAAGCCAGGCGAGCGGATCGCCACCGACGGGGTCATTCGCGAAGGGCGCACCGCGCTGGACGTTTCGGCCATCACCGGTGAATCGGTGCCCGTCGAAGCAGGACCCGGTGCCGAGGTGTTCGCCGGGTCGATCAACGGCACGGGCGTGCTGGAGGTCGAGGTCACCACCACCGCCGAGGACAACTCGCTGGCCCGCATCGTGCGCATCGTGGAGGCCGAACAATCCCGAAAGGGCGCCTCGCAGCGCCTGGCCGATCGCATCGCCAAACCCCTCGTGCCCGGGGTAATGATCGCCGCGACGCTGATCGCGGTGATCGGCAGCCTGCTCGGTGACCCGACCACCTGGATTGAACGCGCGCTGGTGGTGCCGGTCACCGTGGTCGCGGCGATCGGCGCCGCCAGCAAGCTTGGCGCCCTGGTCAAGGGCGGCGCCGCACTCGAGGCTATGGGTGCCGTCCGCGGTGTGGCTCTCGACAAGACCGGCACCCTGACCGCCAACCGGCCCGCTGTCATTGATGTAGCCGTCGCCGACGGCGCCACCCGCGAACAGGTTCTGGACCTGGCGGCGGCCCTGGAAGCGCGCAGCGAACACCCGTTGGCCGCGGCGATCCTTTCCGCCGTCGATGACGTCATCCCAGCCACTGATGTGGCGGCCGTGACCGGCGCCGGGCTCACCGGCCGCCGCGACGGACACACCATCCGTCTGGGCCGCCCCGGCTGGCTCGACGCCGGATCACTGGCCAGCGATGTGGCGCGCATGCAACAGGCCGGCGCGACCCCGGCC
>CAZOIX010000234.1:0-6340 GCA_964579685.1 uncultured Mycobacterium sp. | reverse complement strand
AACACCGACGGCCGGGCGTATGGCCCGGCCGTCGGACTTCAGTGCGCGTATCGGTTCACGCCGCGGTCTCTACTTCGTGTCGGCGCCGGCCTTATCGCCGCCTTTGTTCGAGCCATCGCCACCGGGACCCGACTTGGGGCCGTCCTGACCTGACTTGTCGTGGTTGCTCTGACCCGGCCGATCGCCAGCGCGCGGCTTGTCGCTATCGCCACCCTTGCCCGGCTTCTCGCCGTTCTGCGGCTTGTCGTTATCGCCACCCTTGCCCGGCTTCTCGCCATTTTGCGGGTTAACGCCACCGTCATCGCCTGGCTTCTCGCCATCTTTCGGGTTGTCATCATCGTGACCAGGCTGTTCGCCACCTGCGCCGGGCTGATTGCCGCCGATGGGTTGGCCTCCGCCGTCGCCGGATGCGGCTTCACCTGAATCGGGGTTCTCGGCAGCGGATTGCGGCTGGTCAAAGTCTTGACCCGGTTTGCCGCCGTCATATCCCGTCGAGTGAAAGCCGTCACCGTGCGTGGCGCCGCCGTCACCCGGCGTGGCACCGCCGTCGCCCGGCTTGGCGCCCTCATCACCCGACTTGGCACCTGCAGGTGCCGACCCCGGTGCGAGGACGGGCGCGAGTGGCGCTGCGAGGTTCACCCCGGGTGTCGGGACGTGGAAGGCGAAGGACGGCTGGAAATCGAACCCGAATGCGAGCAGGCCGCCGCCGATGGACACGTACTGCTTGTTGATGCCCTTCCAGTTGAAGCTGATGCCGTTCTCGTCGACAACGGTGTCGGATGTGAAGCCGAGTTCGCCGTACCACTCGATGAATCCGGGGATACCGGCAGCCCACTTACCGTTGTCCACGAGGTTGAGCTCGGCCCTCGGGCCCGCAGTCGTCGTGGTGGTGATCGGATGGCCATGCTCGTCGCACGGGCCGCCGGGTGTGGTCGTGGTCGTGGTCGTGGCCGGCGTGTAGGTGAAGACGGCCGACTTGATGACGTTGAGATGGAAGTAGGCGGGCCCGATGTGCGTGGACTGCTGAAGGATTCCCTTGACTCCGGCCTGGGTGCCGGTCGGACCCGAGTGGGCCCAGGCCCAGCCACCGAGGGTGCCCATCGAACCGCCGACCCCCTGCATGCCGACCAACCAGGGCAGAACGAAACCGGCCTGGGTCGAATAGATATCCGTGGGGTCCCCGGTCGGATCAATAACGGCGGCCGCCTGGGCGGGCGATGCGGTGAAGACCGATACGGCGAGCGGCAATGCCGCCATGCCCATGCCGGCCCTCCGGATCCGTGCGGAGATCCCCCGGTGGCGTTGAGGTCGACGACCCTTTTCTTCTAGATCCGCAGCTACAGCGCGATCCTTCATTTCTGACTGCCTTTCCAAAGCCATTGGAGTAACGCGCTGCGCGACAGCCGCCTCGATGCGTGCGCCGCCCAGCTCCTCCATCTGTGACAAGAAATCTGTGAGTGCCCAGCAAGCTAGCAACGATTTGGACAATAGCTATAAGCCGTCAGTTTGCCTCGACCCGCCGCCGTGCAGGAAGCTATCACGCCTTGGTCAACGTTGTAAGAGCGCAGTTCATCGTCGTTTAGTTCCAGCTGAAAATCGACGGAGGCGTAGAAATTAGCCAGACTCGAGGGTTAGGCCGCCGCCAAAAATTGATTTGCTAATACTGTTTTAGCATCGTCACTAGTTGCCAACCAGCATCGTGACTGGTCCTGAGGACTTCGCCGCCCGACGTGGACAACCGCCGCGACTCCGTATCGGCGTCGCGGCGATGTTTGCTCAGCCGCGTCGAAAATTGACCTCTGCAAACTTCGTCACACTGCGCCAGGAATCGCCCTGGGAGCGGCTGGCTACGGCTTCGCCACGCGGCTTTATACCTCTCATGCTGCGTCTTGAAGCCCGCGACGGATGGGCCGCTGAGTCTCAGGTCCCTTTGCCACTCGCCCATGATCGACAGATTTGGCTACCACTCGCCGATGGCAGAACCGTGCGATGCCGCGCACCACCTATGACCGACCGCCGGGGTGCCTTCAGATTCTCAGCCGGCCCACATGTGCGGACGCCGCTCGACCCACGGCGCGACAGCTTCCAGTTGGCCGGCGAGTTGCAACAAGATGGTCTCGTCGGGCGCCATCAGCTGCACGCCGATCGGCAAGCCGTCGTCGGCCGTTCCGAGAGGCAGTGAGATCGCGGCCCAGCCGGTGACATTCGCCAGTGGTGTCCAGCCCGTGGTGGCGAATTCGACGTCGAAAAACGCCCGAGTGGTCTCGCCCGGCTGATCCAGCAGACCGTAGGGCGGCGGCGATGTCAGCAGAGTCGGCACCAGCAGCACGTCGTATCCGGCCATTCCCGTCGCGAATCGCCGCGCCTGAGAGTGGAGCGCATCGATCGCCCCGGCATAGGCAGCACCGGTCGTGGTGAAGCCCTCGCGGACCATCATCCACGTGCTCGGCTCGAATTCGTCTTCTGCAGGCTCGCGGCCGAGATGACTGGTCGCCAGAGAGTGCAGCCCGACATTGCTGACAGCGTGCAGCACGGCGACCGCATCCGCAACGATATCGGAATCAATTGCAGGAGCGCCTATTTCGACGGTGTGGCCGAGGTCGCCGAGCAGCCTTCCGGCGGCCTCGACAGCAGAGACCACCGCCGGCTGGGCTACTGCCCCCGGGAAGGGCGAGGCCGTCGTCATCATGATGCGTTGTCTCGCAGGCGTTTCAGCGATCGCGTCGAGATACTTCGTCGTCGGCGGCGGGGCCGAATACGGATCGCCTGGCACGCTGCCGGCGATGACGTCGAGTAGTGCGGCGCTGTCTCGCACGGTGCGGGTGAGGGCGTGTGCGTTGACCAGACCCTCCAGCGAGTGACCGGCATCCGGAGCGAACGAACTTCGGCCCCTGCGCGGTTTGAGACCGACCAGGCCGCAGCACGACGCGGGCACTCGGATCGAACCGGTGCCGTCACCCCCCGACGCCGCCGGCACGATCCCGGCGGCGACCGCGGACGCCGAGCCCCCGCTTGACCCACCCGGTGTGATTGATGGCGCCCACGGATTGACCGTCGGGCCGCACGGGGATGGCTCGGTCGTGCAGTGGTTGCCCCACTCGGGAGTGTTCGTCTTACCGAACACCACCAGCCCCGCCGACAGGTAACGGTCGACGATCCACGCCGTCGTCGGCGCGACATGAGTGCGCAGGGCGCGCGAACCCATCGCTTCCGGCGTACCGGCGAGCGCCGCGCCGAGATCCTTCAGGAGGAACGGAACCCCGTACAGCGGAGACGATTTCGCGTCACCAGCTCGAAGTGAAGCGTCCAAATCGGCCGCCTGCGCCCGTCCGCGTTCAAACAGGTCGGTGATCACCGCGTTCAGACCGCGCGCGGCCTCGAGCCGAATGATCGCGGCGTCGAGCAACTCGACGGCGGTCAGCTCGCCGACAGCCACCAGCTCGCCTGCCCGATCGCATCGATGCCGGCGAGTTTCGGCGGCCTGTGTAGCGTCCATCGGTTCGATATCCTCGTGCGGCACTGGCGGACCGGCAACTCGGTCGTCTGCATACCTCCGTCGCGCGGACTGCGTGACGACCCGCGGTGCCCCAGACTGGGTGCTGTGTTCTCACTAGCGGGAAAGTCGGTCCTGGTCACCGGCGGCAGCAAGGGTATCGGTCGCGGTATCGCCGCCGTTTTCGCCGAGGCCGGCGCGAACGTCGCTGTGGCCGCGCGGTCGGCGGCTGACCTCACCGTAGCCGTGAGCGCACTGGACGGAATCGGCGAAGCCAAGGTGATCGGCGTCATCGCCGACGTCGGCGATCCCGAGTCCTGCAGGGCAATGGCGGCCGAGGTCGTCGACACTCTCGGCGGCATCGACGTGCTGTGCGCCAACGCGGGAATTTTTCCCGAGGCACCGTTGGCCACGATGACGCCGCAGGAGCTCGGCGAGGTGCTCGACGTCAATGTCAAAGGCACCGTGTTCACGGTGCAGGCCTGCCTGCAGCCATTGATCGCCTCGGGCCGCGGCCGCGTCATTCTGACGTCGTCGATCACTGGTCCCATCACCGGCTTTCCGCGGTGGTCGCACTACGGCGCATCCAAGGCCGCCCAGCTCGGCTTCATGCGGACTGCCGCCATCGAGCTTGCGCCGCATGCGATCACGGTCAACGCGATCATGCCCGGCAACATCCTCACCGAGGGCCTGGCGGAGCTGGGCGAAGACTATCTCTGCGGTATGGCCAAGGCGATTCCCGCCGGTGCGCTGGGGACACCCGCTGATATCGGACATCTCGCGGCATTCCTTGCCACCGACGAGGCCGGCTACATCACCGGCCAGGCGATCGCGGTCGACGGCGGACAGGTGCTGCCCGAGTCACCGGACGCCGTCACGCCCTAACCCGCGACCGTAGGGTCCCGACCGCAACTTTCCACATCGGTGCTGTTCGGCCCCCATGGGTCCGTGGTCCGAGTCGGTGGGCACTCACTCTGTCGAGCGCATGTGATCAATCTCAAATAATCTGATGTTTGAGCTTTGCGCCGGCTGGGTAGCGCTCCGATGTTGTCTGGGGGTAACTCGGGGGACCGCAAAGGAGCGAACAGATGTCACGATTTACCGTCAAAATGATTCTGGTCCTGCTCATCGCGATCGCCGCACCAGGCCTCTCGGGCTGCATTGCAGCGTCGACAACTACTTGCGATGCTGCCTGTGGGGGCATCTCGATCGGCGGCATCGGCCTTATCTAGACCTGCCGCGTTAGCCATACTCACGTCGAGCAAGCTCAAGAGCTCCGGGCGTATTGAACCTCGGCGAGCTTGCAGGCCCTGAGGGTCGGCTCACCGTGGGCAGCGTCGCACATCGCAGGCTCTGCCAGAAGTCCGTAGCTCTCTTCTCGACGGCAAATGTTGCGCAGCGAACAGCGCGGCTCGGGCCCGACGGCTCGCCGTCACGGTGCGCGAGATTCGGGCGCGTCACGACGCGCGGCCATCACTACGTGAGTCCGATATAGCGCCGATTCGTACCGAAACGAATGGCGACGAGTCGGCAAATAGCGCCGATACGCGGGACGAAAGCAGTGTGCTGTATCGCGTGATACAGCGGGGATGCGAGGCTGCTGCGACGGACCAACGCTGCTGGTCAACCTGCCTCGAGGGCACGGCTCGACGGCCGTCGCCTGGTGCGATCGCGTGCCAGATTGTCGGCGAATTCGCGCAATCGATGCGCAACCATCCAGATTTGCGTACGGTGATATTTACGACCACGTCAGAAACAACAGAAGGCAATATGATGGCGCCAACTGAATTCTCAATTCGACGGATGATGATCGCCGGGGCATTCGCTGCCGCACTTGCGGCACCGGTGATCGCCGTGAGTGCTGTTCCCTCGGCCGGGCCGACCACACCGCTCGCCGCCTGCCAGGAAGGGCAGCATCTGGATCCGGCCAGTGGCCAGTGCGTTGGGCAGCTCGAGCCGGGGACGATGGGGACTATCCCTGGCAACTCCGATGTACCTGCCGTTGACGGCATCCCGTGCACCGGCCAGAACACCGGTGAATGCATCGGTCTGCAGCAAAGTGATGCGGGACAGGCGGATTCAGCGCCGAAGTCGACATTCGGCGACGGCAACGAAACCGTAGTGCCGCAGCCGTAGGCCGCCACCGCTCAGTCCGGCAGGCCGTCCGCGACCACCACGTAAGTCGGGGCGGCCGTACGTCCTAGCCGAAGAAGTTCCTCAGGCCAGTGAGGAACATCTGAAACCCCAGTGTGGCCAAGATCAGGCCGCCCATGCGGGCCATGATGGCGATGGCGCTCGGCTTCAACCGGGCCAGTAGACCGCCCATGTAGCAGTAGAAGACAAAGGTGGCCACCGCCACGGCCGCAATGGCGATGGCCATCGCGATCAGCCCCGATGAGGATGTGTTCTGCGAGCCGAAGGCGATCGTGGTCGCTATGGCGCCTGGACCCGCGATGAGCGGGATCGCGAGAGGCATCAGCAGACCATCGCCGTCCTCGGGCCCCTCCTTGCGCTCATCCTCGCCTTGGGCCTTCGACGCTCCACCGCCGTAGAGCATCTCGAAACCCATCGCGGCGATCACCACACCGCCGACGGCGCCGAACACGTGGAGGTTGATGCCCATCGCCTCGAGCAGTTCCTTGCCGGCCACAGCGGACACGGCCAGGATGATGGACACGTACAGCGTCACCTTGAGCGCGGCGCCCGCGCGGCTCTGCGGCCGGTCGGTAAGGACCTGGTTGAAGAACAACAGCTTCACCGGATCGAACGGCGAGGTGATGACGAGGAGACCGATCGACACTCGGAGGATGAAATCGGCGTCGACCTGCATGAAGCTAGATACTAGGC
>CAZOIX010000233.1:886-6369 GCA_964579685.1 uncultured Mycobacterium sp. | reverse complement strand
GGATCTGATTCTGACCGGGCGCAACATGGACGCCGAGGAAGCCGAGCGCGCCGGCCTGGTCTCCCGCGTCGTGCCCGCCGACACCCTGCTCGACGAGGCGAACGCGGTCGCGAAGACGATCGCCGGCATGTCGCTTTCGGCGTCCCGGATGGCCAAGGAGGCCGTCAACCGAGCCTTCGAATCGACGCTGGCCGAGGGACTCCTCTACGAACGCAGGCTGTTCCACTCCGCATTCGCGACCGACGACCAAACCGAAGGTATGAACGCGTTCACGGAGAAGCGCCCACCGAACTTCCGCCACCGTTAATCTGCGTGGGTGACAGACACCGCTGAGGCCGTCGAGGACGCACCGGCGCCGGAGGAGTCGCCACAAAAGCGACCCTGGTGGGTGCGCCACTACACGTTCTTCGGCACAGCCCTTGGCCTGGTGTTCATCTGGCTGTCGTTGACACCGTCGCTGCTGCCACGCGGACCGTTCTTTCAGGGCATGGTCAGCGGCGCGGCGGGAGCGATCGGATACGGCCTCGGAGTCTTCGGCGTCTGGCTCGTCCGCTTCATGCTGTCGAAGGACACCAGTCCGCGGGCGCCACGGGTGGCATGGATCGCGCTCGTCGTCGTCGGCGTCATCGGCCAGATCCTGATGATCATCTATTTCCATGTGTGGCAGGACGAAGTACGCGACCTCAACGGCGTGCCAAGGCTGCGCTTCTGGGACCATCCGCTGACCGCCGTTCTGTCGATCGTCGTGCTGTTCCTCTTCGTCGAGATCGGTCAGCTCATCGGAAAATTGGTGCGGTTCCTGGTGCGCCAGCTCAACCGCGTTGCACCGCCGCGTATTTCGGCGGTCGTTGTGGTCGCCCTGCTGCTGGCCTTGAGCATCGCGCTGCTCAACGGCATCGTGGTGCGTTTCGGGATGAGCGCCTTGAACAAGACGTTCGCGGCGGCCAACGACGAGACAGATCCCAGATTCGAGGCACCGACGTCCCCGCTGCGCTCGGGCGGCCCGGACTCGCTGGTCACATGGGAATCGCTGGGCCATCAGGGACGGGTGTTCGTCTCGGCGGGACCCACCGTCGAGAAGCTCGAGAAGTTCAACGGCAGACCGGCCATCGAGCCGATCCGCGCCTACGCCGGGCTGCATTCCGCCGACGGCATCAAGGCGACCGCGGCGCTGGCGGCTCAGGAGTTGCAGCGCAAGGGCGGCCTCGATCGTGCGGTGGTCGCGGTCGCCACCACCACCGGCACCGGTTGGATCAATGAGGCCGAGGCCTCGGCGCTGGAGTACATGTACAACGGCGACACCGCGATCGTGTCCATGCAGTACTCGTTCTTGCCCAGTTGGCTGTCGTTCCTCGTGGACAAGGAGAACGCTCGACAGGCCGGCCAGGCGCTGTTCGAGGCCGTGGACGCGCTGATCCGCGATATGCCGGAGGCTCAGCGGCCCCGACTCGTGGTGTTCGGTGAGAGCCTCGGGTCGTTCGGCGGTGAGGCACCGTTCCTGGCTCTCAACAACCTCATCGCCCGTACCGATGGCGCGTTGTTCTCCGGACCCACCTTCAACAACACCATCTGGACCCAACTCACCCGTGATCGCGACGCGGGCTCGCCGGAATGGCTGCCGATCTACGACAAGGGCGAGAATGTCCGCTTCGCCGCCAGATCAGACAATCTCGCCCGGCCCGATGATCCGTGGGGGCACCCGCGGGTGGTGTACCTGCAGCACGCATCCGATCCGATCGCCTGGTGGAATCCGGATCTGTTGTTCGCCGAACCGGATTGGCTCAGGGAGCCGCGCGGCTACGACGTCTCGGGCCGCATGCAGTGGATACCGATCGTCACCTTCCTGCAGGTGTCCGCGGACATGGCCGTCGCGGTGGACGTACCGGACGGCCACGGCCACGTCTACGTCCAGGACGTCGCCAATGCCTGGGCGGCCATTCTCCAGCCGCCTGGCTGGACCCCGGAAAAGACGGAGAAGCTACGCCCAATGCTGAGAAACGACGAAAACGCCTAGGCAAGAACGCCTTCGGCCTTCAGCGCGTGGTATCCGCCGACGACATCGGTCGCGCGGTGCAATCCGAGGTCGAGCAATGCCACCGCGGCCAGGCTGGACGTGTAGCCCTCAGAGCACAGCACGACCCACTCGACCTCGTCGTTGACCGCCTGGGGAAGACGGGCCTCGCTGGTGGGGTCACACCGCCACTCCAGCACATTTCGTTCGATGACCAGCGCCGCGGGCACATCCCCCTCGCGGTCGCGCTGGGCCTGCGGCCGGATGTCGACCAGGACCGCGCCGCGTGCCAACGCCGCGGGAACGTCCAGCGCGTTCAACCTGTTCAGCCGGGCACGCGCGTCATCGAGGACGCGGTCGATGCGACTGAGCGGCGCCGACGTCATCCCTCCGGTTCCTCGGTGAGTTCGGTGCGCTTGCGACGCAGCGTATTCCGGTGTGTGACCTCGTAGTAGGACATCGCGGTCAACGGTGGCGAGTATGCATGCACGCTCAGTGTCGGCGCAATCGGGACCGACGGATCGCGCTCGGGCGCCCACACCACGTCATGCACCCAGCCCAGCGGGAATGCGGCCTGATCACCGGCCGTGAGGCGTCGCCGCCGCAACCTCTCGCCGTCCCAACGGGTCTCCCTCAGCGCACCGGACACCACGGTCAGCGCGCCAAGCGAGCCGCCGTGGTCGTGCAGTTCGGTCGAGCGATCCGGCACCCAGCTGATCAGCCAGACATCGAGTTCTTCGTCACCGTGCAATCGGGTGAACCAGCGGTCGTTCGCCGGCACGCCACCCGTGGGCAGGACGTCGTGATAGCGGCCGGACATCACGTCATCGGCGTAGCGGTCGGTGGCGTGCAGCAGATCGGGCGGGCGCAGCCGGGTGGGCGCCGTGAGGGCGGAAGCCATGCGAACTCCAGGAATGACGAGGACGGATTGGGGACGGGCGCGTCAGGCGCAACAGTCCCCGCGCAGGTATCCGGTCGTCACAGCGACGAGTCTGGCACGGAATTCGGCCGATCACGGCACGTCGTCCCATGACACCATGGGCGCGGATGGAAGCCGCTGTTCAGGGTGCGAATTCGAGGGTTCGTCCTTAGATTCACGGTGATCGGAAGCGATGGCGCCACCGCTGAAGCCCGTCCATTGCATAGATTGGCAGCCATGTTCAGGCACTCCCGTCGCGCGTACCAAGCGCTGGCATACGTGATCGTCGCCATGGCCATGGGCGCCGGGTGCTCGTCGGACCCCGACAGCAAGCCGGCCACGTCATCTCCGACGGCAACGACTCCAACGACCTCGGACACACCTACAGCGGCACCCGGCGAAGTCGCGGTGTCCCCTGGCGGGGTCACCACCGCCGTCGGGGCTCCGGCGGACTCGACCGAGGACGAGTATTTCAAGGCATGTCAGTTCGCGCGCGATTGGATGGCGCAGCAGGGCGGGGATTCCAAGGCGCAGCTCGAGCCCTATTTGAGGAGTCTGCAGACCTCCGACGCGCCTGGCCCGGGCACCTTCGGCGCTCCGTGGTCCCAACTGGCTCCGCAACGTCAGGCCGCGGTGATCGTGGCGGCCCAGGCCGCCGCCGACGCCCTCTGCGGATAGGCGCACAATGGCGATATGGCCGGCAAGCGAGTTGCCCTGGCACTCGGTAGCGGAGGGGCTCGCGGATACGCCCACATCGGGGTGATCAACGAGCTGCATGAACGCGGCTTCGAGATCGTCGGCATCGCAGGATCGTCGATGGGTGCACTCGTCGGCGGCCTCCAGGCTGCCGGCAAGCTCGACGATTTCGCCGAGTGGGCCAAGTCGCTGACCCAGCGCGCGATACTGCGCCTCCTCGATCCGAAGATCACCGCCGCCGGGGTGTTGCGGGCCGAGAAGATCCTCGAGGCGGTCCGCGACATCCTCGGTGAAGTCACGATCGAAGAACTGCCGATCCCCTACACGGCGGTCAGCACCGATCTGCTCTCGGGCAAATCGGTGTGGGTGCAACGCGGGCCCGTCGACGCCGCGATCCGGGCGTCGATCGCGATCCCGGGCGTGATCGTGCCGCATGTGCTCGACGGTCGGCTGCTCGCCGACGGCGGCATCCTCGATCCGCTGCCCATGGCGCCGATAGCCGCGGTGAACGCCGATTTGACGATTGCGGTGAGCCTGTCCGGGAGTGAGGCCGGCGGGGACGAGCCCGAGGACGCCGGACCCAGTGCAACCACGGAGTGGCTCGGTCGCATGTGGCGCAGCACGACGGCGCTGTTCGACACGGCCCAGGCCGACGAGAACGAGGACAAACTCACCGACGCCGCAACAAAGGAGGCTCCGGTGCCACGGCTCGGCAGCTTCGAGGTGATGAATCGCACGATCGACATCGCGCAGGCCGCCCTGGCCCGCCACACGCTGGCGGCCTATCCCCCTGACGTGTTGATCGAGGTGCCGCGTAGCGCGTGCCGCAGCCTCGAATTCCACCGGGCCGCCGAGGTCATCGATGTCGGGCGCGAACTCACCGCCGCCGTGATGGACGGTCTGGAGAAGCCCGAAACCGTTTCTGCGAAAACGTGATTCAGCGGCCGAGGAACGACGCCACCTCGTCCGCCACCCGTCTGCCCTGGTCGCGGCCCGCCATCGCCGACGGTGAACGGCATGCGGGATCAAGTGGATTGGGGCCGAACGCCGCAAGTGCCCGGTCGTCGGCGAATACCGCACACGCTGAACCCGCGAACGTCTCGATCTCAGCGGCCGCTCCGTTGCCGAAGGGAGACGGCGACGACCTACCCTGCGGCACAAGTACTATCGCGGTATCGCAGTCGGCCGCCAGAGTCATGTTGACGGTGCTGCCGACACCGCCGTCCATGTAGCGGCGGTCCCCGATCGTCACCGGTGGCCATGCTCCGGGAACGGCACAACTGGCGGCGACCGCGTCGACGAGGCCGACCCCCGACGATCTGTCGAATGCGACCAGTTCGCCTGTCGCGGTGTCGATGGCAGAGATGCGCAGTTCCCGCTCTGGCCATTCATGGGTTGGCAACCGGTGGGCGATGATGTCGCGACGCACGGCCTCGGTGACGGTTTCCGCAGACAACGCGATCGCACCGATCAACCGGAGCTTCTCGGCCGTCGTGGTGTCGGGCTGCAACATCGCGGCGACGAACATATCGGTGATCTCATCGATACCGATGCTGGGGTTGAGCTCGGTCGACGTGGGCGTGGTCTGCCGTTCGAACAGCTCGTCCAGACCCAGCCCGCTGACGAGCTGCGCCGCCACGGTCGACCCCGCCGATGTCCCCACCAGCACGTCCGCGTTCAGCAGGGCGTGCGCTGTCGCGGGTGATTCGTCGGCGATACCGCGCAGGATGCCCGTCTCCCATGCGATTCCCGCCAACCCACCACCCGCGAGCACCAGTGCCCTTTTCGTCGTCACGCAGCGAGTGTGCCAAATGAGTCAGCACCGCCCGGTTTGCGGGCCCGCCGAGCGGATAGGGT
>CAZOIX010000233.1:0-876 GCA_964579685.1 uncultured Mycobacterium sp. | reverse complement strand
GAACAATGATGCGCGGAGCGACATTCATCGCCACCGTTTCAGCCGCGGCCGCGCTGTTCGCAGGGGGTCCGGCCGCTGTCGCCCAGCCTCCGCCGCCCCCCGTCCCGATCGTTCCGCCGCCCGTCGAGCCGGCCAACGTCGGCGATCTCAAGCGCGAAGCCGTCGCGTACTACGACAGCGGCGCCTATCTGACGAACCTGCAGCAGGCGGCCGCGCCCGCGGCCGCCTGGATCAATGATCAGGCCCCGCGTGTCGGCCGCCCGGCCGTGGTGTTCGACATCGACGAAACCGCGTTGTCGAACTGGGAAGCGATCAAGGCCAACGACTTTGGCCGTGTCTTCGACGGACCGTGCGACGAACTCCCCAAGGGACCGTGCGGCTGGTTGGCCTGGGACCTGCGCGCTGAGTCGACGGTCATCCCGCCCACCATGGAGATCTTCACCACCGCCAAGGACCGCGGTGCCACGATCTTCTTCATCACCGGCCGCGACGAGTCCCAGCGCTCCGCCACCGAGCGCAATCTGCACGACCACGGCTATCTCGGCTACCAACAACTGATCATGGAACCGACTGGTGTGCATTATGCGTCCGCGGCCGACTTCAAGGCCCCGCAGCGGGCACAGATCGAGGCGCAGGGTTACACGATCATCGCGAACATCGGAGATCAGCCCTCAGATCTGGCTGGCGGCTTCTCGCAGCAGACCTACCTGCTACCGAATCCCTTCTACCGCATCCCCTAGGAATGACATGGTCGACACGATGAGGGCTCAGCGCTTCTATTGCGACTCCAAAAATATTGCAGTGGAGGAAATTCCGGTCCCCGAGCCGGGCCCTGGCGAAGTCTTGGTCAAGGTCGCGTACTGCGGTATCTGTCAC
>CAZOIX010000232.1:0-6385 GCA_964579685.1 uncultured Mycobacterium sp. | reverse complement strand
GTCGCACAACTGCGCGGCGTAGGGCAGATCATGGGTGACGATCAGCATGGTGGCGTCCAGGCCCGCAAGCGTTTCGGCCAGTTCACGTCGCGCGACCGGGTCCAGGTTGGCCGACGGCTCGTCGAGCACAAGAATGTCGGGCGCACAGGCCAGCACGGTCGCCAGCGCGGCCCGGCGCCGCTGCCCCGCAGACAGATGGGTGGGGCTTCGCTCGGCATGGTCGGTCAGCGATACGACCTCCAACGCGCTCGCCACCCGGGCCGCGAGCTCTTCGCCGCGCAACCCGAAGTTCGCCGGCCCGAACGCGACATCCTGGGCGACCGTGGGCATGAACAGTTGATCGTCGGGGTCCTGAAACACCAGCCCCACGCGGCTGCGAATCTCGTGAAGACTCTTGCGGTCCAGCGGAATTCCACTGATCTGCACCGACCCTGTGGTCGCGGTCAGGACGCCGTTGAGATGCAGCATCAATGTCGTCTTACCCGCCCCGTTGGGGCCGAGGACCGCGACTCGCTCACCCGCTCCCACCGTCAGGTCGACACCGTCAAGTGCGACGTGCCCGTCAGGGTAGACGTGGCGAAGAGCGTCGATGCGGATCGCGGTCACAGGGTCACCCACGCCGTCACCGACACCACAACCGCTGCGGCGGCGGGAAGCATCGCCACCACCCACTGAGAGGCAGCTGCCCTCGGTGGGGCACCGATCACCGCGAGATCCGGGGCCCTGCCGTCAAACCCACGTGACAACATCGCCGCGTACACCCGTTCGCCGCGCTCATAGGAGCGCAGGAACAACGCGCCGATTCCGGTCGCGATGGCGCGGGCCTGATGCAGTGCGCGCGGTGAGTCACCGCGAGCGATCCTGGCCATCCGCATGCGACTCGCCTCGGCCGACAGCAGATCGACATAGCGGATCATCAGCACGAGCACCGACGTCACGACCGCCGGAACCGCCAGGCGACTCAGCGCAGCGGGTAACTCGGACGCCGACGTCGTGGCGGCGACAGTCAGGGCCGCCGCCACGCCGAGGGTGCCCTTGACGACGATGCCCCATGCCGCCCACAGCCCGGCCACCGAAAGTTGCAGACCCGCCACCTCGACGCGGTGGCCGCCCTCGGCGAATGGCAGCAGAACCGCAAGCACCAGAAAGGGTGCCTCGATCAGCATGCGCGGCAACACCCACCGCAGGGGTATCCGCGCGAACCGCCACATCGCGACGATGATCGCTGCGTAGATCGCGAACGGCCAGAACATTTCTCGCGGGGCCGCGACCACTGCGAGGACGAAGACCACCAGGCACACGATCTTGACCTCGGCGGGTGTCCGATGGACGACGGAGTCGTCGTGCCGATACAGCGGATGCGCGCCTGCGCCCATGGGTCAGGTCTGCTTGCCGGCGGAACGCCGACTTCGTGAAATCAGCCAGAACGCCGATCCCGCCACCGCGACGGTGACGACGACGCCGATGATGCCTGCGATTCCTCCGGTACCGTCCTGCCCGCCGACCGCGTAGTCGGCCAGCGGCGAGGTCGCCATCGCGTGTTCGGACGCATGCTTGGCGATGCAGTCACCGGTGAGCTCTTCACCATTGGCCGTCTCGGTGATCTGGCAGCCTCGCAACGTCGCGGAGTCCAGGCCGTCGGGGCTGGAGCTGGCGAAGTACGACACCACCCCGGCGATGATCAGGGTGGCCGCGGCGAACGCGATCCAGAACGACCATCGCTTCATGCGGGCACCTCCGCCCGTGCGCCGCGCAGCAGGTAGACCAGATCAGGCCGGGCTCGGGCCACCGCCATCACGGTAACGGCGGTGATCACTCCTTCCCCGACGCCAATCAGCGCATGCGTGCCGAGCATGTATGCCGCCACCGTCCCGATCGAGGTGGCCCCGGCACCCCCGAAGGCGTATTCGACGACAAAGGCCATGGCCGCGCACACGGTTCCGATCAGCGCGGCGACGAATGAGATGACGCCCAGCCCCGCCACGGGTACCTCGGGCGTGCGCCGCCGCGTGATTGCGTAGAGCGTCGCCGCCGTCGCGTACCCCGCAGCGACGCCGACAAGGGCCATGTTGGTGATGTTCGTGCCCAACGCGGTGATCCCACCGTCGGCGAACAACAGCGACTGCACGATCAGCACGATCATGATGCACAGCGCTCCGGTGTAAGGACCCACGAGGATCGCGGCGAGTGCACCGCCGAGCAGGTGCCCACTCACGCCGGGCAGGATCGGGAAGTTGACCATCTGCACCGCGAAGATGAAGGCCGCGACGAGTCCGGCGAGCGGCACCGTGCGTTCGTCGAGTTCGTTGCGTGCCTTCACCGCGCACAACCCGATCGCAGCGACGGCGAAGACGCCGAAGATCACTGACGTCGGTGCGTTGACGATGCCGTCGCTCATATGCATGGCGACGTAGTTCGTTGTCACCCGACGAGCCTAGAACCAAGAGTGAACATCTGTCTAGCTGAACAGATGTTCATGTGTGGTTTTCAGATGTCCTCGCGCTTGAGATCAGCTCGGAGATGTCTTGTCAGCCGTGCCGGGCGCCGATCCAGTGCAGCAGATCGTGCACCGTCTCGTCCTCGAGGCGGTAGCTGACGGCGCGGCCCACCCGCTGGGAACTCACCCAGCCCTGCTGACGCAGCACCCGCAGCGCCTGCGATACCGCGTTCTCCGACCTGCCCAGCACCGAGGCGAGGTCGCCGACGTTGATGCCGGGCGCACGGTGCAGGACCAGCAGGATCTCCAGGCGATGAGGGTCGGACAGCAGGTCGAACCGCTGGGCCCAGCCTGAGGTATCGACGTCGGCGAGCGCCGTGGAGGCCCGCCGCACCACCGCCGCCTGGCCACCTGCCTCCACCACACGTCAAATCTAACCCCCAAGCGCCCGGATTGGCCCCGATGACGTCTGTGTTTGCCGTGATCCTGGAAATCGTGTCAGTCCAGGAAGCCGTGCAATAGCGATGCCGACCCTTCGACGTGGGCCCGCATGGCGATCGCCGCTCCCTCACAATCGCCGGCCAGGATCGCCATCACGATCGCCTCGTGCTGCTCGTCGGAATGGGCGATGTTGCGCGGCAGCAATGGGATCTGGTCCAGCAGACCGTTGAGCCGCATCCGGTTCTCGGCCACCAGCGGCACCAGCGACGGCGACCCGGCCGCCTCGGCGATCGCCAGGTGCAGCCGAGAATCCAGCCGCCGGTAGTCGTCGGGCGCGGCACCGCGGACGTCGGCCAGCCGCGCCCACAGCACCTCCCGCTCCGCCGCGGTCAGGGTGCGGTTCGCGGCCATCCGCGCGGCACCCACCTCGAGGATCTCGCGCAGCCGCAACGCATCGTCGATATCCGCTCGGGTCACGCCGTCGGCGCCACCGGTGTGCCGTGGCAGTTCCTCGGCAAGAAACGTGCCGCCATAGCGTCCGCGCCGTGACACCAGATACCCCGCGTCAGACAGCGACTTGATCGCCTCCCGCACCGTGTCGCGGCTGACCCCGAGCCGTGCCGCGAGTTCGCGTTCGGGCGGCAGGGATTCGCCCGGATGAAGAACCCCGAGCCGAATGGTCTGCAGCAATCGCCCGACAGTGTCCTCGAACGCGTTGCCCGGACGCACCGGACGCAGCAGTGCGTCACTGGCGAGCGGAACGTCCGGGTCGGCGGTCATGGCTACAGGGGTGTCACGTAGTGGCCGCTGATGCCGCCGTCGACGAGGAACGACGAGGCCGTGATGAACGAGGCGTCGTCGCTGGCCAGAAATGCCACCGCTGCCGCGAGTTCCTCGGGTTCGGCGAAGCGTCCCACCGGGACGTGCACCAACCGCCGCGCCGCCCGCTCCGGGTCCTTCGCGAACAGCTCCTGCAGGAGGGGCGTGTTCACCGGCCCAGGACACAGCGCGTTGACCCGGATCCCCTGGCGGGCATATTGCACCCCCAGCTCGCGGGACATGGCCAGCACGCCACCCTTGGACGCGGTATACGAGATCTGCGATGTCGCCGAACCCATCACCGCCACGAAAGACGCGGTGTTGACGATGGAACCGCTCTGCTTCGGCACCATGTGACGCAGCGCGGCCTTACAGCACAGAAACACCGACTTCAGGTTCACGTCCTGCACTCGCTGCCACGCGTCGAGCCCGGTGTCCTCGATCAGGTCGTCCTCGGGCGGCGAGATACCTGCGTTGTTGAACGCGATGTCGACCGACCCGTACGTCTTGGCGGCGGTCTCGAACAAGGTGTCGACCGCAACCTCGTCTGAGACATCAACCGGCACAAAGGTTCCCCCGAGTTCGTCGGCGACCACTTTGCCTGTGCCCGGGTCGATGTCGCCGATCACGACGGTCGCCCCCTCTGCGCGCATGCGCCTGGCTGATGCCAGGCCGATACCGCTGGCACCGCCGGTGATCACGGCCACCTTGCCCGCCAACCGTTGCGACAGATCCATCAGGCCTCCTGCACTGCGAAAAATACGTTCTTGGTCTCGGTGAAGGACAGCACCGCGTCGGGTCCGAGCTCGCGGCCCAGTCCCGATTGCTTGAATCCGCCGAATGGCGTGTTGTACCGGACCGAGGAATGCGAATTGACCGAAAGATTGCCCGCTTCCACGGCTCGCGACACCCGCAGTCCCCTCGACAGGTTGTCGGTCCAGATCGACCCCGACAGGCCGTAGGCGGTGTCGTTCGCCAACGAGATCGCGTCGGCCTCGTCGTCGAACGGCAACACCGTCACCACCGGACCGAAGATCTCCTCGGTGACCGTGCGGTCGGTGCGCGGTGGCGTCAATACGGTGGCCGGAAACCAGAATCCCGGCCCTGAGGGCGCGTCGCCACGAAATGCGACCGGTGCGTCGTCGGGCACGTACGAGGCGACCGTCTCCCAATGCGCTCGAGACACCAGCGGGCCCATCTCGGTGGCCGTTTCGGTGGGATCCCCGACGACGACCCCTTTGACCGCGGGTTCCAGTAACTCCATGAAACGGTCGTATACGTTGCGCTGCACCAGGATCCGGCTGCGCGCACAGCAGTCCTGACCGGCGTTGTCGAATACGCTGTACGGTGCCGTTGCGGCGGCCTTCTCGAGATCGCAGTCGTCGAACACGATGTTGGCGCTCTTGCCGCCCAACTCCAGCGTCACCCGCTTGACCTGTGCCGCCGCGCCCGCCATGACGCGCGTGCCGACCTCGGTGGACCCCGTGAAGACGATCTTGCGTACGTCGGGATGGGTCACGAAGCGCTCCCCCACCACGGAACCCTTGCCCGGCAGCACCTGGAACAGGTCGGCGGGCACACCGGCGTCGACGGCGAGTTCGCCGAGTCGAATGGTGGTCAGCGGCGTCCACTCAGCGGGTTTCACCAACACGGCGTTGCCGGCGGCCAGCGCCGGGGCGAAACCCCACGAGGCGATGGTCATCGGGAAGTTCCAGGGCGTGATGACACCCACGACTCCGAGCGGCTCGTTGAACGTGACGTCCAGGCCGCCGGCCACCGGGATCTGCCTTCCCGACAGGCGTTCCGGACTCGCCGAGTAGAACTGCAGAACGTCCCGGACGTGGCCGGCCTCCCATCGCGCATTGCCGACCGGGTGTCCGGAGTTGGCCACCTCCAGCGCGGCCAGTTCGTCCACGTGCGCATCGACGGCTGCCGCGAAATCGCGCAGCGTCGCGGCCCGCTCCGCGGGAGCCCGCTGTGCCCAATCCCGCTGGGCCACCTTGGCGCGCGCCACCGCCTCGTCCACACCCGCAAGGTCGGTCTGCTCGACGGTGCGCAAGAGTTGCTCGGTCGCCGGGTTGATGACGTCGGACGTGCTCACGCGTTGACCCTTTCCTTCGCATATTCCGCCGCGGCCTCGACGACCGCCGCGAACAGCCTCAGGTCGTCCAATCGCTCCTCGGGATGCCATTGGACGGCCAATGTGAAGTTCTCGCCGGGCATTTCCACCGCCTCGATGACGCCGTCGGAATCCCGTGCGCTGACGATCAGGCCCTGACCCAATGCGTCGATGGCCTGGTGGTGGTAGCACTGCGCATCCGAGGATTCGCCGATGAGCGCGGCCAGTCGGGTGTCCGGCACCGTACGCACCGACGATGTCGTGAATACCGCGTTGCCCTGCTGGTGGCGGGTGTGACCGAGGACATCGGGCAGGTGCTGATGCAAGGTGCCGCCCAGCGCGACGTTGAGCACCTGGGCACCGCGACATATGCCCAGCACGGGCATCCCGCGGTGAATCGCACCGCGTACCAACGCGAATTCGAAGGCGTCGCGCATCCGGTTGTCGGCCACCGGCTCGTCGGTGCGGGGATGCCGATCCTGCCCGTAACCGGCGGGCCCCACATCCCGTCCACCGGTGATGATCAGTCCGTCGAGCCCGTCCAGCACGGTCTCGGCGATGTCGGTGTC
>CAZOIX010000231.1:6028-6399 GCA_964579685.1 uncultured Mycobacterium sp. | reverse complement strand
GTGTTACTCACCTGGCCCGTCGACGGCAATTACCCGCTGACGCGCCAGGTGAGTAACACCCGAGTCGGGATCATCGGGCTGGGCCGGATCGGAAGTGCAATCGCCAAGCGGCTCAGCGCTTTCGGATGCACGATCTCCTACCACAACCGGCATCAGGTGCAGGGTTCGCCGTACACCTACATGGGCTCGCCCGTGCAGCTGGCTGCCGCGGTCGACGTTCTCGTCGTGTCGGCCGCCGGTGGTGCGGGCACGCGGAAGTTGGTGAGCGCCGAGGTCATCGACGCGCTGGGGTCTCAGGGGTACCTGATCAACATCGCACGCGGCAGCGTGGTCGACGAGGATGCGTTGGTCGCGGCGTTGGCCGATGGCCG
>CAZOIX010000231.1:0-6018 GCA_964579685.1 uncultured Mycobacterium sp. | reverse complement strand
TCTGGTGAAGGGCCGGCTCGCCGGCGCGGGCCTGGACGTGTTCGCCGACGAGCCCAACGTGCCGGAGGCGCTGCTATCTATGGACAACGTCGTCGTGCTGCCGCACGTCGCCAGCGGCACCGAACAAACCCGCGCGGCGATGGAGGACCTCACGCTGCGCAATCTGGACGGATTCCTGGAGTCGGGACAGCTCGTCACTCCCGTCCCGATGCCGGTCATCGCCTCGGGATAGCCCCCCACAGCAACCGCCACGCGCGCGCGTGCGAAGGTTTCGTGGTGGCAGAAAACGGCGATTACGGCGACATGTGGGGGGCGATGCCATGTCGTTAGCCGAAGGCGACGTCTTCGCCGGGTACACCGTCGTGCGCCAACTGGGCGCGGGCGGGATGGGCGAGGTGTACCTCGTCCAGCACCCTCGGTTGCCGCGGTATGACGCGCTGAAGATCCTGCCGGTGCAGTTCACGTCCGACCGTGAATACAGTGAGCGCTTCAACCGCGAGGCCGACGTGGTTGCGCGACTGTGGCATCCGCACATCGTCGGCGTGCACGACCGCGGCGAGTACGACGGCCAGCTGTGGATCACGATGGATTTCGTCGAGGGCACCGATGCCGCGCGGTTGCTTCACGACCAGGGTGGCGGCCTCCCGCCCGAGGACGTCGTGCGGATCGTGTCGGCCGTCGCCGAGGCGCTGGACTATGCGCACCAGCAGCTGCTGCTGCACCGCGACGTTAAACCGTCGAATATCCTTCTGGCCCAGAGCAACTCCAAGTTTAGTCGGGTGTTGTTGGCGGACTTCGGGATCGCGCGCTGGGTGCAGGACTCCTCGGGTCTGACCGCCACCGACATGACTGTGGGCACCGTGGCCTACGCCGCACCCGAACAGCTCATGGGCCACGCCCTAGATGGTCGAGCCGACCAGTACGCGCTCGCGGCGACGGCCTTTCATCTGCTCACCGGTCAGCAGTTGTTCCAGCACGACAATCCCGCGGTGGTCATCAGCAACCACCTCACCGCCAGCCCGCCGTCCATCGGCGAGCGCATCCCCGAACTCTCGGGGCTGGGACCCGCGTTCGAGCGCGCCTTGGCCAAGTCGCCCGCCGACCGCTTCGACACGTGCACCGAATTCGCCGCGGCGATGGCCCACGGGCTGTCCGAGGCGGCGCAGGGGCTGGGCGCGACCGATGCCACGGTGTCGGCAATCCCGTCTGGTCGGCGCAGCAAGCACCGGTCACCTGATGCCGGCCGATCGCACCGATTGCGGCTCGCGCTGCTGGTGGCGGGGATCCTCGCGGTCGTCGTCGGCGTGGCGATCGCCGCAGGCCTGTTCATCATGAACCGGGAGGAGCCGAGCGCACAGCGCGCACCGGCCGGAGCGCCGCCGAGCAGCGCTCCGGCCGGTCCGGCTACTCCAGCTGTCCCGGTGGTACGCATCGGCGCGGACTGCGACCCGCTGGGCGCTGCCGGTGTGGCGACCGACGGGGCCCAGGCGTACTGCTCACGGTTGCCGGCCACCGGTGACGCCGTGTGGTCGCTGTATCAGGGGGCGGTGCCGAGTCCGTCGGCTGCGCCCGCGCCGACTGACGAGGTGTATCCGGCGGGCATCGAGGAACAGGTGCAGGTCTGCGTCAGCCAAACGGGTAAGACCCGGCTGCAATGCCGTCAGGACATCCGGGACGGCAACCTGACGGGGCCGGCCTAGAACCGGACTGTCAGTAGCTGGCGCAGGAGCCCGCGACCAGCAGCATCGTGTCGAGGTACTGCTGGGCGGCCGGCATGCCGGAAAGCCGCTGGGCGGTCACCTGACGCTGGTCGACGGGAGACGCGAGGAAGTCCTGCACCACGCCGACGGCCATGGGGGAGCTGGTCAACTCGGCCGCGGCGGCGGGGTCTTGCGCGTTGAGCGCCGAGAGCACCTGGGGGTACGAGCATGTGGTGTTGATGATTGCGCTGAGGTCCTGTGCAGATGCCAGGCCCGCGCCAGCGGTCAATGACAACACCAGACCGCCGGAGGCGACGAGAACTTTCGCAGATGACCGCATGCCGCGAAGTTAGCACGCATCGGCCCAGCTTGCCAGGTTATTGTCGACCGCCGGGGGGCTATTCCGCTTGTGGCAGAACATCTCTGAGCAACGTCTAAGAAATCGGTGTCGCTCATAAGAATTCAGAACAAGAGTTTGCGCAGCGAGCGCTCGATCAGCGCCTCGGGATCCTCGTCGATGCCGACATGGATGAGATCGCTGCCGATGGACAGCATCGAAACACCGTGCAGCAGTGACCAAATCGGCCCGGCGAGCCCGCGCGGATCGCCCGCGGGCAGCAGGCCGGCTTCCTGGCACCGCGCGATCGCATCGAGCAGGTCGCCGAAGCTGCGTTCACCGGCGATCAGCACCTCGGGGCTCTCGGACTTGTCGAGTTCGGAGCCGAACATCACCTGGTAGTAGTCCGGATGGCTGACCGCCCATCGGACATATGCCCGCGCCATCGCGAGCACCTGCGCGGAGAGGTCGGCCGTGGTCGCGGCGGTGGCGGCCAACGTCTCGTGCAGTTGGATGAAGCCCTGGGCGGCCGCGGCGGCCAGCAGCTGGCCCTTGTCGCTGAAGTGCCGATACGGTGCCGCGGCGCTCACCCCCGCCCGCCGGGCGACCTCCCGCAGCGTGAACCCTTTTGGGCCCTTTTCCTGCACCAACTGCAGCGCGGCCTCGGTCAGCGCCCGTTTCAGGTCGCCGTGGTGGTAGGTGCTGCGGGGTCCTCCTGTCGGCGATTTCGCGCCGTCGGGAATTCCCACTGGACCAGCCATGTTGACAACGCTAACATCATTGAATGTTAATCGTGTAAACATCGACGGGAGTGCGGGACATGTCCGAAGAGCATGAGGGCGGCCAGGCCGTCGTGACCGCCGCGCAGGATGCCGAGCGGATGGTGGCGCAGGTGCGCGACGATCCCGCGGCGCGGATCCGGCTCGCCGCGGAGACGTACGGGCTCCGCACCGTGCGTCGGCCGTATCGTCCGTACCGGCGCGCGGTGGTCGCGTTCATGAGATGGCAGCAGACGCGGGGTGTGCTCAACGCGTTGCATGCCCGGACGCCGGGCAGTGCGTGGTGGCGCGCCGTCAACGAGGATCTGCTTCGCGACACACTCGAGGCGAAGCTTCTGGTGGAGCGTGAGGACTTCGGGGCGGCACGCCCGACGGTGCAGCACTGGGTCCTTTTCTTCCGGGCGCCCTCAGCGCGGTCCTGGTATCTGGCCCACAATGCGAGCGTCGTGGCCGGTTATCTCGCGCACACGGATCTCGCCGCGCAAGAAGCGCCTGCCGAGCGGTTTTTCATGAATGTGGTTCTCGTGCGGGTGCTGTACGCGCATGCGCTGGTGTTCGACGCCGATCTGGCCCTCGGCCGATTCGCGATGGTCGCCAAGCTCGTCGGGCATCCGCGGGCGCGGGGGCCGCAGGCGCTGCTGTCGATGAAAGACGTGCTGCCGGTGAGCTATCCGATCGGCGACGTGACCATCGACGAGATCATCGCGAGCGAGAACCGACTGTTTCGGATGGTGGATTTCGGTGTGATCGCCACGCGGGCCGATGCGCTCTATGCGGCCTCGGCGCGCGCGCTCGGCGAGCCGCGATTACTCGACCTGATCTCTGACGGTGCGCCGTCGTATGCATGGCCGGCCGATGAACAGCACGTGTGGACGCCGCGGAAGCAGCGAGGCCTCGCATGGCTCGGAGTCCTGACCCGTCCTCAGCTTGCGTCGTGAGATCGCACTAGGCCGCGTCGTCGGGCTCGGCGAGCATCCGGTCGGGGTGATGGTAAGTGTTGATCCGGTTTTGACCGGTGTCCAGTGGCGGTGGCGGTATCCATTCGACCGTGCCGTCGGTGCGAATGCGGACGCGCCAGCCCTGTTCGGCGAGCCGATTGTGTGGACCGCAGGCCAGCACTTCTTGATCGATGTTGGTTTGGCCGTTGGCTTTCCAGCTGTTGATGTGATGGACCTGGGTGCCATATCCGGGAACGGAACAGCCAGGATATGTGCAGCCGCGGTCGCGCCAATGGAGCGCTATTCGTTGCGCCGCCGATGCGCACCGCTTGGTGCGTCCCAGGTAAAGCGGCTCCTGGGTGTGCTTGTCAAAGACGACGAGATAGTGATGCGCGTGGGAGGCCATGCGGATCACATCGGACATCGGCACTAGCGACCCGCCGCCGGTGACCGCACAGCCGACCGCACTTTCGAGCTCTTGCAGGCTGGTGGAGACAATGACAGTGACCGGCAATCCATTGTGCTGACCCAACTCTCCCGAGGACAACACACTGCGTCCGATCGCCGTGAGCGCATCATGGTTACGCTGTCCGATCGATCGAACATCGCCGTCGATCTGTGTCTGCGACGGCGTGCCCTTGATGCATGGTTCGGCATCCTCGGGATTGCACATACCCGGTGCGGCCCACTTGGCCAGAATCGCGTCCAGGGTGGCCCGGGCCTGCGGATCCAACATCCCCTGGATCGGCGTCATGAAGTCTGCACCCTGTTTACCGATCTTCAGGTATCGGCGCCGCGCACGTTCGGCGTCGTCGGGCATCGGCCCGTCCTGGTCGATCAGGACCAAGAGGCGCTCGGCGGCCTTGCGCAGCTCGTCGGGGCCCAACCCGACCGCGACCCGGACAAGGGATGCCTCGACCTGCTCCCTGGTAGTGGGGTCGGCCCAGCTTGGCAACCTGCCGAGGGTGTCACGAATGGTACGGACATGATCGGCCCCGATGGCGCCGCAGGACTGAGCGGCCGCGGTGAGTGCCAGCAGTGGTTCGAGCGACTCGCCCGAAAGGGCAAGACGGGGACCGAGATCCGCTGCCTCGGCCAAGCGGCGCCGAGCGTCGGCCCGCGAGATCCGCAACCTGCTGGTCAGCAGCTCGCGAAGCGAGGTTGCCCCAAATTCGGTGGGGGATGCTTCGGCGGCAAGGCGGGCCAGGATGCGGTGCGACTGGGTCGGTAACTGGCGGATAAGCGTCTCCAACTGGCTCTGCACGTCGAGGAGCTCGGCGTGACTGAGCGCATCGACACCGGCAGCGGCAAGTTCCGCGTAGCCGGCCTTCATGGCGGCGATCGCGGCGTGTACCCGATCGGAACTCATACTCGAACACTAGTTCGATGCACCGACAAGTTAGCTCAGCACGTCCTCGACCAGATCGTCGGTCGTCCACTCCCGTTGCGGCAGAACGTCTCTGAGCAGGCACAACAGCGCGGGTTGCTGCTGCCGCCGCTCCATACAGCGTCGAGCTCGACGGGACGTTCGCGGAACGCGCCGATGGTGCAAGTGTGCGCGGCTCCCATCCTCCGGAGACCGCGGCTGGTCAGGACGCGGCGGTCGGCCTACTGCGTTGCGGTCGCACGTCGGTGGGCGACAGCGCCTCCATCACCTGCGTCAGTCGCGGGTACACGACGGCCGGGCCCAGCCATCGGGAGATGAAGCGGCGCAGCGCGAAACCGTCGCGGGCCGGTTCGCCGGGGTCCACGAGCAACGAGTGAAACGTGCGCAGACCCAACTCGCCCAACTCATCGATCGCCGCCTCGTCGTACCCGTGTCGCTCCCAGTCGACATCGCAGCGGTGCAGCATCGAGCGGCTGAACGCCTTGGCGGTGTCGGACGTCAACGAGACGCTCGAGCCGCCGGTGGATCTCTTCTTGAGCAGCGTGGCGAATTGCGGGTCGTCGGCCAGTCTTTCGACGGCGAACGCGATGCCCTCGACCATCGCCGCGGCGGGTTCGGTCAACCCGCTGGTGTGTTCGGCGAGCTGATCGAGAAAGCCGTCCGCGGTGCGCATTCCGCTGGCCAACAACAGTTCCTCGGAACTCGGGAAGTACCGGTAGACCGTCTGTCGGGTGACACCCAGTGTGCGCGCGACATCGGCGATCCGCACCGCCGATCCGCGTTCGGCGATGATGGCGTCGGCCACATCGAGGATCCGGTCGATCGCCTCTTCGTCGGTCGCGGGGGGATTGCCCGACCAGCCGCGGCTAGGCACAGC
>CAZOIX010000230.1:0-6408 GCA_964579685.1 uncultured Mycobacterium sp. | reverse complement strand
CCTTCACATACCAGGCCAACGTCCTGGCCGCGGCGTACTACGCCTGGACCCTTGTCTGGCCGCGCGCCGACGCGCGGGTTGGCCTTCGAGGTGCGGCCGTGCTGTATGTGGTGTTGGCCGGCGTGATCTGGAATCTGTTGTTGACGGGCCACAGCATGGGCTACACGGCGGCGAACGTGCTGTTACACGTCGTCGTGCCGGTCCTGGCGCTCAGCGACTGGCTTCTTGTCGGGCGAGGCCGGGGCCGGGTGCTGTGGTGGCATCCGTTGGCCTGGTCGGCGTACCCAGCGATGTATGTTGTGCTGGCCGTGGTGGTACTGAATGAGGCGGGTAGGCGCGCTCCGTATTTTTTTCTGGACCCCGGCAGCGTGGGGGCCGCCGCGGTGGTGCTGAATGTGTGTGCGCTGGGCGGCTGTTTACTTGCTGCCGGTTACGCCCTGTTGTTGGTCAACCGGCTGGGCACACCGGCGCGGATCGACGGCCTCTGAAACGTTCCGAGCGCCCGATTCGATCATTCCTTGAAAACGACTGGCATCAGGGACGACGACATGCGGCGGCGCGGGGAACCTGCGACTACCGCGTTAACTCGTTTTGACGAACTAGGATGAAAAAGTGCTGAAGCTTCGATTGGTCACCGCGGTCGGTCTGATGGTGGCCGCGCTGTCCGTACCCGTCGCGACCGCCTCTGCGGGGGTCTCTGTTCCGACGGATGTGGTGAGTATTTCGCCGTCTCGCGTGACGGTTGGCGTGGCGCATCCGATCACGGTGACCTTTGCCGGGAGCATCGCCGACCGCACGGCCGCGGAGCGCGGCATCGATATCGCGTCACCGACGGTGCCGGCCGGGAATTTCACCTGGCTCAACGATCGGGTTCTTCAGTGGAACCCGAGTGAATTTTGGCCTGCGTACTCCACCATTTCGGTGAGCGCCGGTGGCGCGAAGACAAGCTTCGAGACCGGGGGAGCGACGGTCGGGGTGGCCAGTATCAGCAATCACACCTTCACCGTCAGCATGGACGGCGAAGTCCTGCGGGAGATGCCGGCATCCATGGGCAAGTACGGGTTCGCGACGCCGGTAGGAAACTTCACCGCCCTCGAGAAGCAGTCGACCGTGATCATGGATTCGCGCACGATCGGCATCCCGCTGAATGACCCCGAGGGTTACAAGCTCACCGTCTACGATGCCGTGCGCGTCACCTGGGGCGGCGTGTACGTGCACGGGGCACCCTGGTCGGAGGGTTCACAGGGCTACGAGAACGTCAGCCACGGCTGCATCAACCTCAGTTCGGACAACGCGGATTGGTACTTCAACATGGTGCGGATCGGCGATCCGATCATCGTGGAGGCGTAGCGGCCGTCTCCTCACGCCGGACGCGCGGCGTGCAGGTTTTTCGCGGTGGGCGAGCTTTCGACGTCCGCCGGATCCGGACAGGTCCGCAGCACCCGGTCGGCGGTGCCGGAACTGGTGACCGTGAACCAGTAGTGCTCGTTCTTGTAGTGGTGGTTGCGGTGGTTGCGCCAAATCGCCCGATAGACAGTGGTTTTGGGCCTGTAGTCGGTGTGGATCAGGTAATGGGTCCATTCGTAGCCGAGCCCGGCCACCGCGATGCACACCAGGTACGTCAGTCCCATGCCGAGGCGCGGGAATGCCAGCAGAGCGACTCCGACGGTGAGCGGAAGCACCCACGCCGCAAGCGATTTCCACGGGATGAAGATCAGCGGAATGCTCCGTGGGTCGACGTGGTGGGCTCGGTGCTCTCTGGACAGCAACGGGTCGATCGTCAACCGGCCGACCCGTCGTGGGCGCCAGTGCAGGATGACCACGTGAATCGTCCACTCGAAGAACGGAAAGGCCGCCAGCATCACCAGCGGGACGAGCGCGTCGGTGATCTGCCAGTCGCCGACGACGACCCGCGCGACCGCGGCGGCGATGAGGACGGTGCCGATCATCCAGGGGGAGGGGTGTTTGAGGAATTCTCGCGCGGCGTCGGCCAGGGTGAACTTCTTGCGCGCGGTGCGCGCCGTCGCGCTGGTCATGACTGGTCCTCCAGATCATCGAGGGCGGCGAGGAACGCCGTCGTTGCGGGTTCGAGCAGATCGTGGGCGGCCTTGCGGGCCCGTGCGGGGTCGCCGGCGGCGATGGCATCGGCCACGTCGCGGTACGCCGTCGGGCGGCCCACCTCGTCGGCCATCACGCCCGCAAGGGCGGGGAGGGCGGGCTCGTAGGCCGCGCGCAGGGTGTTGTACATCAGCCGGAATGCGATCGAGTCCGCGCCATCGACGATGTGGTCCCAGAACGTCAGGGCGCAGCGCTGCTGTTCGACGGGATCGTTCTCGTCGGCCAGGGCGCGCAGTGCCGCGTCGAGCATTTCCGCTAGCTGTGGATCACGACGTCGGGCGGCGAGTTCGGCGACTTTCGGTCCGTTGTGCAGCCGGGTCTCCAGGATGCTGCGGACCACTGACACGTCCAGTTCGCCCGAGCGGATCAGCAGCCGGGGCAGCAGATCGAGACCAGCGTGACGCCGGAAATCGCGCACCGTCGTGGCGTCGCCCTGACGTACCTCGACGAGTCCGGCGGCGGTGAGTCGCTTGAGTGCCTCGCGGACCGCAGGACGCGATACCCCGAGCACGTCGGCGAGCTTGCGCTCGCTGGGCAGCGGTTCGCCGGGCCGCATCTGGCCGCTGAGCACCTCGGCGACGATCTGTTCGAACACGTCCTCGGGCACCGATCGGCGGTTCACCGGTTTGAGGGCCATAGTCGCCCACAGTGCCAGCCGACAGGCCAGAGGTCAAGTGGTCAGACCAGTTGGTCAGCCCGCGGCGAGTTTCGCACTCATGGCCTCGGCCAGCGCGAGCATGGCCTGCATCGGGCGCACCATGACGGTGAATTCGGTGATCGCGCCGGCATCGTCGACGTGGATGAAGTCGCAGCCCTGGAGTTGCTTGTCACCCACCCTGGCTTCGAACACCAGCGCATGGTCACGGGCCCCGTCGGCACCGATCTCACGCACATAGCGGAAGTCCTCGAAGACCTCGATCACCGCACCCAGGATCTGGCGCATGGCCTCGCGCCCCTCATACGGCGTGAAAACGACCGGGCTCGCGAAGACGACGTCTTCGTGGAGGAGAGCGACGGCGGCGTCGAGGTCCCGGGCTTCGATCGCCTTGCGGAATGGATGGACCATGGGTCAGCAGTTGGCTTCGATACGGAACGTCGCCGTCACCGCATTGCTGGGATTGTCCGTGAACGAACCGTCGGCCGATCCGGTGATCGTGAACGTGCCGCCGTCGCCGGTCACCTCGGCCTTCCCGATACGCCCCTGCCAGAACGTCCCCGTGAATCCGCCCAGGTCACGGAAATCGACGGAGTGGACACTGACCCCGTCGCCGGTATCGAGGAACGCGGTGAAACCCTTCGATTCACCGAGGGTCTTGATGTTCCACATCCACCCGGTCTGCGAGCACGTCACGGCGTGGGCGCCACCCGCGCTCTCGCCGTTGATGGTCACCTTCGCGGTCGTGCCGCCGAGAGCGGCAGGCGGTGTCGAGCACCCTGTCGCGGCGGCAGCGAGCGCGATGGCGCTTACAGCAACGAGTCGGTTGTCCATGTCGGGTGACTCTATTGGTGTTGACGGTTCACCACCTGCGTTTCACCGCAGCGCGGCGGTCGTCGCCGCGTCGGCGGGGAGAAACGCCTCGATGGACTGCTCCGCCGCGGTGAGGTCGAGCGCCGTGCCGAATGTCGTCACGGTGGACAGAAACGTCAACAGCTGTCCCTGTGGGGTATAGAGCTCCAGCGGAACGGCGACTCCGCCGAGATCGCGGGTCCCGTCCAATCCGCCTGGAAACGACTCGATTTCGGCCAATAACGCCGCGAGTTCAGCCGACCCGCTGACCGCTGTCTCACGGCGCAGCCGCTCGATCAGATGGTGGCGCCATTGGGCGAGGTTGCGGATGCGCGGTGCGAGCCCCTCCGGGTGCAGGGCGATGCGAAGCGCATTCGGCCGTTCGAGCAGGCTTGCCGCGACACCCTGCAAGAGCACGCCTGCGCCGGTGTTGGCGTGCACGATCCGCCAACACCGGTCCACCACGACGCAGGGAAACGGGTTGTACGCGGCGAGCACGCGTTCCACTCCGTCGCGGACGGCGGCCATATCCGGATCGTCGAGGGAGCGTTCGCCGTACACCGGAGCGAGTCCTGCGGCCATCAGCAACTGGTTCTGTTCCCGGAGGGGAACGGCGAGCACCTCGGCGAGGCGTAACACCATGGCCCGGCTCGGGTGGGACCGGCCGGTCTCGATGAAGCTGACATGCCGGGCTGACACGTCGGCCTCGATCGCAAGGTCGAGCTGGCTCAGCCGACGGCGTTGACGCCACTCGCGCATCATCGTGCCGAAAGGCGGAGACTGCACCTGGGCCGTGGTCATCGGCCCAGTGTCGCGCACCGCTGGCACGTGCGGCCATTACGCGTCAGGTAATTGCCGCGCTTACCTGACGCGGGGAACGTGGAAGCCGACACGCGAGCGAAGGAGCGAGCATGCGGACCACTGGCCCCGTCGATCGCCCGATTCCGCGGTGGCTGCACTTCGTGCTGGTCTCCGACCGTGCCGGATCGTCGTGGTACATCGGTACCGGATTCTTCTTCGCCCCGGTGCTGGTGCTGCTCTCACCGTGGCCGACCGTCACCGCGATCGCGTGGGTCGCGATCGCGCTGGCCGGCCTATGGCTGGGTCTGCTCGGTATCGCGATGGCGGCCGGGCTCGCCATGGCGATGCGGTCCGACGTCGACATCCCCGAGGAGTACTGGCGCTCGTTGGTCGACTATCCCGTCAGGTAGCGCCCGCGCCGGTGTAGTCGACCTGCCAGTGCTTGATGCCGTTGAGCCAGCCCGACCGAAGCCGCTCCGGCGCAGAGATCGGAGTGAGGTTGGGCATCTCGTCGGCGATCGCGTTGAAGATCAGATCGATCGTCATCCTGGCGAGGTTGGCACCGACGCAGTAGTGGGCACCGGTGCCACCGAATCCCACGTGTGGGTTGGGATCCCGCAGGATGTTGAACGTGTACGGATCGTCGAAGACGTCCTCGTCGAAATTCGCCGACCGGTAGAACATCACCACCCGGTCGTCTTTTTTGATCGTGACTCCGCCGAGCTCGGTGTCCTCGAGCGCGGTGCGCTGAAACGACGTGACCGGCGTCGCCCAGCGGACGATCTCGTCGGCCGCCGTCGACGGCCGCTCGCGCTTGAACAGCTCCCACTGGTCGGGGAATTCGGTGAACGCCATCATCCCCTGGGTGATCGAGTTGCGGGTGGTCTCGTTACCCGCCACCGCCAGCAGAATCACGAAGAAGCCGAACTCGTCGTCGGTGAGCTTGTGTCCTTCGACGTCGGCCTGCACCAGCTTGGTGACGAGGTCGTCGCCGGGGTTCTTACCCCGCTCGGCAGCCATCTGCATGCCGTACATGATCAGTTCGACGGATGCGGCCGTCGGGTCGTTCCTGGTGTACTCGGGGTCCTGGTCGCCGACCATCTGGTTCGACCAGTCGAACAGCTTCATACGGTCTTCCTGGGGAACTCCCATCAGCCCCGCGATGGCCTGCAGTGGAAGCTCACACGACACCTGTTCGACGAAATCCCCGGATCCCTCGGCCGCGGCCCGCTTGACGATGTCGGCGGCCCGCAGGCGCAGCTCCTCGCGCAGCGACTCGATCGCCCGCGGCGTGAATGCCCGCGAGATGATCTTGCGCAGGTGGGTGTGATGCGGCGCGTCCTGATTGAGCAGCACGACCTTGCCGCCCTCCAGCGACTCCGGTTCGGCCTCGTCGCGATAGCGCGGTAGCGCGGTCTTCTTGTTGCTGGAGAACACGTCGCTGCGGCGCGACACCTCTTTGACGTCCTTGTGTTTGGTCACCACCCAGTAGCCGTTGTCGCCGAACGCCAGGTTGCCCTTGGTCTGGTTCTGCCACCAGATCGGCGCGACCTTCCGCATGTGCGCGAGTTCGTCGATCGGGAGCCGCTCCGCGTAGATGTCAGGATCGGTGAAGTCGAATCCGGGCGGAAGGTTCGGAGTGGGCATCAGGAAATCCTCGGCATCTTTGTATGACGTTGTCTAGTAGCGGTAACCCATTGCTACACCACAGATGGAGCCCGGTGCGGGCGGTTACAGATACTCCGAAGTGAAACGTGTTCCCGTCTGTGCATCTTCTCCTCCGGTTGTTCACTTCGGACCCAGGTGTAACAATTTCCGAGATCAAACTGAAGCACTCGATAGGCCGGATTCCGGTCGGCACGTGGAAGGGGCTCAGGTGGGTATCGACATCGAGGTGAAGGCGGCGACGGTGGCCACCGCGGGCCTCGGCGCGCTCGCCGCGCTGCTGGCGGGAGCGACGACCGCGCAGGCCGATCCTGGGG
>CAZOIX010000229.1:0-6411 GCA_964579685.1 uncultured Mycobacterium sp. | reverse complement strand
AAACTGTTCACGCCCACCCTCGCGTGAAAGCCCTCCATCTCGGTTACATCTTGACAACTGCTGCTGGCATCCCAACCGGCTGGGGAGTGGTCAAGGACCTCGTCCGGCGGGTGGCGGTCGCAGCCGATGCCGCCGACACAGACTCGCACGCACTCGCCGAGAACGACCCTGAGCAGTGGTGGAGTGAACACGGGGAAGGGTCTCTCGGGTACGACTCGCTACTTGCTGCGCTCGCTCCGACGCCTGCGGCCCGACAGGGGCTGCTCGCTGACTACTTCGAACCGAGCGACGACGATCGGGAGGAAGGGGTCAGGGTCCCTAGTCCCGCGCACCACGCGATCGCCCAACTCGTCAAGAAGGGCTACGTACGTGTCATCCTCACGACGAACTTCGACCGACTCACCGAACAAGCACTCGAAGCGGCGGGCGTGTCGCCTCAAGTGATTGCCCTGCCCGAAGCGGTCAAGGGAATGGCCCCTCTCGCGCACGCAGGGGCCACCGTCATCAAACTTCACGGCGACTACAAGGACCTCGGCTCTCGGAACACTCCGGAAGAACTCGGCACCTACCCCGACGCGTGGAATGAACTTCTCGACCAAATCCTCGACGAGTACGGGCTGATCGTCTGCGGTTGGTCAGCCGAGTGGGACAATGCACTCGTCGAGCGGCTCGACGCGACACCGAACCGCCGCTACCCGCTCTATTGGGACGCGCGAAGCGGCCGCGGAGACACCGCTCAGCGAATCATCGCCGCCAGAGACGGACGCCTCATACCGTCATCAGGTGCTGATGAACTCTTCACTGATCTGGCTGCAAGCGTCGAAGCACTTGAACGCTTCGCCGAACCTCCTCTCACTACGGCCATGGCGATAGCGAGACTGAAGAAATACCTGCTCGACCCAACGCGGCGGATTGACCTCCACGACCTCGTGATGGAAAAGGCTCAAGCCGTCGTCCAGTACATCAACTCACAGCCAGTGACCTTGCCGAACGTAGACGGCGAAGCGATCGAGCAAGTGTTCAACGGCTACCTCGACGCAGTCTCCCCTCTCGTACGACTTATGATCCCCGGCGTCTGGCACGACGTGGAGGGGCACCACGACGACCTCTGGGTGGACGTGCTCCAGATTCTCGTCAACGCAGCCACGACACCGATCTCCGGCATGGTCACGGATGCTCTCGATGTAGCCCGCCGCTGGCCTGCCCTCATCCTGTACTCATCGCTTGGAACGGCAGCGGCACACCGAGGTCGAGACGAACTGATCATCAAACTCGCCCAGAGAGTAAGCGGTCGCCCGCGAGCAGGATCCGGGAACGTACTGCCCGCTGTCCAACTCCTTCACCTGGACAGGTCATTGCAAGCCGACTGGGTGCTTGCGATGCCACGCTGGAACGGGAGACGATGGATCTACCCAGGTAGTCACCTGATGACGGAGGATCTCCGCGAGTTCTTCACAGAGTCCATTCCGAACGATGACGCGTTCACCTCCACTTACCGCGGTCTCGAATACCGACTAAGCCTGCTTCAAGAGACGAGCGAACAATCTGGGGCCTGGCGCGCAGCCACTGGAGAGTACGTCGGAGAGACGGGCTGGACTTGGGGTCAAGACGAGACGCCTCACGCCGAAGTCGAGTTCGTCCGCGCGTTGTCCGAGAGCACTAGAGCCGCGTGGACTGAAGTTCTTGGTATCGAAGATCTTGAGGCGCATCTCGTCGCTCACCGCGAGGTTCTGAAGCATCTCCGTAGGTGGAATTAGACGCTCAAGAGTGGCCAGCGGAAGTGATCAAGCCGGGGAGCGACCGCGTTGGCGGCTTGATCCCGAAGTGGTTTCGTAGGGGTGTTGCTGAACATCGGTGGATGGCGGCTAACGCGCCCGTGGGGACGTGGGTGAGGGGCACGATCACGGGCCGCGGGTCAGCGCTGTGGTCGTTGGCGAGGCGGAGGTGGAGCAGGGCCTCGTAACCGGATGTCCCCGAGGGGCGCCCTCGGTACACCGCATCGATCCCCGCCTCGCCCAGGGCGTGCAGCCAGACCGCTACGGTGATCGGCTCGTGGTCGGCGACGCCCAATGGCGCGGCCGCTTCGATACGGTCCGTCAGGTCCGAGGCGGCCCATTCCGCCGACCCCGCGAGCACCGCCAGGACGGCTGCCTCGCCACCAGGGATGGTGCGGCGCCACCCGGCCCGCACTGGTGCCCGGTAGGCCACCACCGCCTCTCTGATGACCCGGGCCAACCGGTCCGTTGGGTCGTCGTCCCAGGCGCTCACCACCGGTCTGGGACGTCGTCTCCGGCGTCGTCCCACCCTCCCTGCCAGCCGGAGATCTTTCCGTTCTTCTCGACGAAGAAGGTGACGGTCGCGCTGTAGGGGGAGAGGGCACGTTCGCCTTTCTCGGTGGCTCGGACAGCACCCTTGGTGGTGAGGGTGATCTTCACGCGACCGTCTGCTGCCATCCCCATCCGTGGGTTCTCGATGCGGCGTTGCACGATCGACGACGGCACCCTGGGCGTCAGGCTCACATCCGGCTGACGGTCGAACGCGTCGTAGAGCGCGAGGGCTCCTGTGTCGCAGTACGCCGTTTCGTCACCGGTGGCGGCCTTCGCAAGTCTGTCGTCGAAGCGGTCGCGGGTCTCGGCCGTCATGAGGGCTCGGATGTCGAACTTGCTGGGGCTGGTGTCGGCGCGGTCGGTGGTGAGCAGGTCGGCACGCATGGCGCCGTCCATGTAGGTCGTCGCGAGTCGCTCGTAGGCCTTGCGCGCCTTCTCCTCGCTGCCGAAGTAGGTGGCGACATCGGCGGGGACGTCCGGATTCGGGATCGGGTTCTCGGCATGCTCACGCACCTCCGGCGCGACCGAGGTCGCAGTCGCAGTGGGCTCCGGAGCCGGGGACGTGTCACCGCCGGTCCCGCAGCCGCCAGCCCCGATCGCGAGCGTCGCAGCCAGCA
The DNA here is from genome assembly GCA_964579685.1 of uncultured Mycobacterium sp. Taxonomy (GTDB): domain Bacteria; phylum Actinomycetota; class Actinomycetes; order Mycobacteriales; family Mycobacteriaceae; genus Mycobacterium. The sequence goes on along the minus strand of CAZOIX010000229.1, from coordinate 3,467 downwards.
CAACGCCCGTGGTCGCCCGGCCGGCGCGATTCCAGGCTCGGTCCAGAGTGGCCTTCCACACGGCCAGCGTCTCCCGGGGGACGACCAGCCTGCCAACCGCCTCGCGCAGCCGCTCAACCACCGACGCACGTTGGCGGTCGGTGAGCGAGGCGCACTCTTCAGCGCGGATGATCGCCTCAACCAAGAACACGTCGGTGTCCTCCCGCGACGCGTTACCGGATGTCCCCTCCGGAGTCATCACGGAAGCAAGACGCTCCTCGACCTCACGCCGCGACTCCGGCGACACCGCCGCCACCAGAGTCGCGACCGACCCGGACACTGCGGCCCGCCGGTGACCCTGGCACCGTTGCCCGCCCTGCGCCTTCGCTCGACACATCGCCTGCCTCCTCGCTCGTGGGACACGCTGTCGGCGTCCCCCTTCCGGAGGCTTCTAACGACCTGCGGGCGGTGTGGTGCGTCGGCCCGCCCCGCCTACGGGAGAGCAACCCTGAGGGCGGGCCGACGCAGTCTGAGGGAGCGCTGGATCAGTTCGTGATCCGTGCTCGCTGGATCGCAAGGTTCGTCGGCACACCTGGGCACGACGCGGTCGACTCCGCCCACTTCGTGCGGGTCGTGAAGACGAGCGACCCGTCACTGCGGATCCCGCTCACCACGGCGTACTCGTGCTTGAACTCGCCCGTGAAGGCGTACAACGGCCGCAAGATCAGGTTCTGACCCGGCAGACCAGCCTTGAAGAACTGCCCGACGTACTTCGTCTTCCCGGACGCCCCGTCAGCCTCCCAACCCGACTGCCACGACCCCATCGCCGGGATCGTCAAGAAGTGCTGATTGGCCGCGTTGACCGCTGCACCCTGACGGAACGGCGACCCCTTCACGTAGTCGAGCCGCACCCGCTTCCCGGTGACCCCGCGAACGTCCCCCGTCGGCTTCGGCAGAGTGCGCCACTCCAACGGCTGCTTCTTCGCATCATGGAAGACATCGATCACCGCAGAGTTACGGACGCCCGCAACGTACGGGTATGCCGTGCGCGGGAGGACACACTTCCACTCCGAGGTGGAGCCTTCCGGCTTGCAGCCGTTCGCCGTGAAGTCACGGTTCTTGCGGCCCATCTCGACACCCTTGGCGCACGACTGGGTCCACCACACCGTCACCGGGTTGACGCGCCGCTCACCGCTCACGTTGAGCACAACAGACGGTGGAATCTTGCCGGTGCGCGCGTGGGGGGTGACGTACTTCCGGATCGTCATGATGCGCTCGTACGCGACCGCGCGACCCCGATATTGACCCCACGGCTCATCGTCGAAAGAGAAACCCTTCGTGAAGGAGTCGGAGCACTTCGACAGATCCTTGTGGCCCGACCTTTCGAACGACGTGTAGGAGGTGCCGAGATTCTTGGTGGTGACCGGCTTGCCATCGGTCCGCCTGTAGGCCCACGAGATGTCGCCGGACACGCGCGTGATGCAGCGCCTCTGAGAAATTCTCCACGCCGGAGCCGAAACGCACTCGCCCGCGGCACCGTCCATGTAGTAGTAGCGGTACGACCCGACGCCTTCACGACCGCTGGACGTCGTGTGACCCCAAGCCGACCAGCGCAGACCAAGGTACTTGCCCCACTGATTGCTGCCCGAGCATCGAAGCGTCTTCGACTTCGAGTCCGAGGCACGTGGGAACGGCGCTCTAGCGGTCTTTGATGCGGGGTTGCCCCACACGATGCCCCCGTCGGACCACTGGCCGCTGGTGCCGCCCGCGTCGCCGCCGCTGCCCCCACCCGGTCGCGGTGACGGCTTCGATGATCCGGGGTCCTTGCCTCCGGAGCCGCCACCGTTGCCGCCGGTCGACCAGTCAGCCGCGGCCGCGGGCCCGGCGAGCCCGATGACGAGTGCGGACGTGGCCATTGCGATGATGAGGCGCTTCACTTGTTCTCGCCCTTCACGATCGAGGGCTTGCTGGCGGGCTTCCAGTCGACGGTCCACGCGTCGACGACCCACGGGTGATCCTTGAGACCGGACTGCGACATCGCGTACGTGACGGTGCGCGCGATGTCGACCCGTCCGGGCGCCTTGTCACTCTTCCGCGCGAGAAGCAGTTCATCCGTGAACGTCACCGTGATGTCGACTCGTTCGCGACCGGCCGAGTCGGGCTCGTCGTCGAGGGTGACTGTCTGCGCCGACCACTTTCGATCGCCGACGATGGGGGCGTCGGCCACCTCCGCGCGCAACGCCCAGTCGTCGTTGGTGAGGTTCACGGCTGTCAGCCCCATCAGCGACGACTCGGCGTCACTGTCGCTCGCGGCGGCCTTCACCGCCAGCGCCTCGGCCTGGTCGAGCGCACGGGCCGTCAGCCATGGCCGCAGGACCTCGACGATCGCCTGCCCCTTCGATTCCTTCACGGTCGCGTCCTTGGGGTTGGCGAGGTTTGTCCACCCGGCCTCGTGCTGGAAGCGCAATGCCTCGCAGTTCGCGGAAGCGACCTCCTCCTTCGTGAACGCCTCGGCGAGGTCCTCGGGAAGGCCGAAGTCTTCGGCGTCGATGCCCGAGCACACATCCGCGCGGCCATCGGTCGTCGTCTCGACCGGCTTCATCTTCTCGGCCGTGGCTACCGGCGTCGCATCGCCTGGTCCAGCCGTGATCGGCTGCTGTGCGGGGCTGCATCCGGCGAGGATGGTGATCGTGAGGGCTGCCGTGGCGGCTGCGGTCGCGAGGTTGTTGATGGTCATGGACACTCCCAGTGCTCTCATGCCAACCGAGGTCGGCCTGGTTTCTTGCTCTATGTATCGGCGGAACTTGCCCGTCGACTCTGGTGTGTCCTAACGCCCAGTCTCAGAGGTTCTAACGCCTGTGTCGCGAGATCTGCCGAAGTTGCTCACATGGCCTTCGGGAGATCTCGGGCAAGGCTCACGAACCGGGAGTAGTGCCCCTGGAAGCCGACAAGCGCAGTTCCGGTAGGTCCGTTGCGCTGCTTGGCGATGATCAGGTCGGCCTCGCCGATGCGCGGCGAGTTTTCATCGACCTTGTCCGCACGGTGGATGAAGATGACCACGTCGGCGTCCTGCTCGATGGCGCCGGACTCACGCAGGTCCGACAGGATCGGCCGACCGCCTGCGCGTGTCTCCGAGGCGCGGCCGGTCTGGGCCATGATGACCACCGGGATGCCGAGTTCCTTCGCAAGGAGTTTCACCTGGCGAGAGATGGCGGAGACTTCCTGTTCACGCGACCGGGCCTGGTTGGTGGACCCGATCAGTTGCAAGTAGTCGATGACGACGAGACCGAGGTCGTGGCGAGCCTTCATGCGACGGCACTTCGCCTTGATCTCGGACAGGGTGGTGTTGGCGGTATCGTCGATGGTCAGGTTGTCGTTGTTGAGAACACGAGCGGTGGCCGCGAGTATCTCCCAGTCGTGCTCGTCGAGCCGACCGGACTTCACTTTCCCTAGATCGAGCCGACCTTCGGCAGATAGAAGCCGAAGCA